>DATGOS010000433.1:0-2067 GCA_035305725.1 Cyclobacteriaceae bacterium | reverse complement strand
TTTTGCACAAATGCGAATTCTATGTCCCTACTTTTAAAATCCCTGCGAATAATAGATGAGGATCAGGTGCATGAAGCTGCTGATTATTATTTGGATGGGGATAAACTGCGGCCGGCAACCGATACTGAATCTAAAGAAACCCGGGAAATTATCAATTGCGAAGGTTTATTAGCCTCAAGAGGCTGGATCGACTTACGCTGTTTCGTGGGTGAACCGGGGCTGGAACACCGCGAGACCCTCGAGAGCCTGGGAGAGACTTTGAAGGCAAGCGGATTTACGGAGGCGGTTATTTTGCCCAATACCCTTCCTGTCATCCAGTCAAAAAATGACGTTGAGTTCATCAAAAGCCGGGTCAGGAATTTTTTTACGACCATTCATGTCCAGGCGGCTGTTACCGTGGATACCCAGGGGAAGGACCTCACAGAAATACTGGACATTCACCAACAGGGGGTAAGGTTGTTCGGAGAGGGAACCGTCCCATTGTCCAACGCTGACAGGATGGCGAAAATACTACAGTACCTCCAAAAGTTCGACGGCATTTTGTTTGACCACTCCTACGACCCGCTGCTCGCACTTTTCGGGCATATGCATGAGGGCCCTACCTCCACCATGATGGGGATGAAAGGCATTCCGTCCATTGCGGAAGAGCTGGCTGTACAAAAAAACCTCGGCATTCTGAATTATACAGGCGGATCGCTCCACTTCCAAACCTTAAGCACGGCGGGCGCGGTGGAAGCAGTGCGCGCGGCAAAAAAATCCGGTTTGAACGTTAGCGCCGATGTGTCGCTGTACCAGTTGCTGTTTTCCGACGAAGACCTGGCCGATTTTGACACAAATTTAAAGGTAATTCCCCCTTTCAGAAGCGGGGAGCACAGGGCGGCGTTGATCGGGGGACTGAAGGATGGCACCATTGACGCCATTGTATCCAATCACCAGCCCCAGGACTTCGACTCCAAACATATGGAATTTGACCTCGCCTCTTTTGGAATGGCGGGTCTGCAAACCTTCCTGTATGGGCTCATCCAACTGGAAAAGGAACTGGGATGGCCGCTGCTTATAAAAAAGATTACCAGTGGCCCCGCGGGGGTGCTGAGACAGGAAACGGGTCCGCTGCGATCCCTCACTGTTTTTGATCCTAATGAGGAATGGTCCTATGATACTAAAACCAACAAATCTTTGTCAGGCAATTCTCCCTGGTTTAACACCCGGATCAAAGGAAAGGTGAAGTACCTGATCAACCAGGGAAAATTTGAAAAAGTAAATGAATGATTACCTAAAGCCGGGCTATTTGTTCGGTATCACCGGCGGGGTGCTTTGCGGCCTGGCGTTCCTGTTAACCCACCTCATGGGCAAGGATCCTGTCAGCTTTACCGAACTTTTTGGATACCTGTTGATCCCGGTTTTTGTGTTTATGGGCATGAAGCACTTCAGGGACAACCTCCGGGGGGGGGAGTTGACATTTCCGCAGGGGATGACGGTGGGTTTTTTTATTTATTCAATTTTGGCAATAATCTCCGCATTGGTTATCTTTATCGTGCTGCACATGGATACGGCAATTTTTGAACGGTTCAAAGCCGCGAATCTGGCCCTTCTGGAGGAAAAAAAGTCGGTGCTAATCGAACAGCTTAGTCAGGTTTCGTATGAAAGGACGCTAAACAACATGGCCAATATGACTATTCTGGATGTAGTGTTCAATGACTTTTTGAGAAAAGTAATTCCCGGTTTGTTTTTTACCATTATTATTTCACTGATTTTAAAAAGATCAAAAAAATAGAAATTATGGAAAGCAACCAAAGCCCCGCTCAGGCCGCCGTCAAGCCTGGTCTATTGATCGGCATCATCTTAACGGTCATTTCTTTTTTGGTTTATTTTGTAGACTACCGGCTATTGGCATCAGGTTGGGTGAGTTTTCTCTCCTTATTGGTGTATTGTGGCCTGGTGATTTACTTCGGGATACAGTACAGAAAAGAATTGGGTGGGTACATGGATTTTGGGCCCGCCTTTCAGTTTTCGTTTTTCACGCTGCTGATCATCCTGGCCATCTCCACCTTGGGCAATATGCTTTTG
>DATGOS010000432.1:0-2529 GCA_035305725.1 Cyclobacteriaceae bacterium | reverse complement strand
CACCACTGGTTTGCCTTCGGCCAGGTACCTTTTTATAGCCTTTAGCTGCACATCGGGAATGGCCAGCCTACGGCAAAAAATTACCAGCAAATCAGCTTCCGCAAGTACGTCCAATCCCGGAAAACGGGAGGAATTCCGGGGACCCTCAGCCTGTAGCACAGTAACTTCATACCCTTCCTCCTCTTCCAGGAATTCCGCAAAAGGTGGAATGGTCCTGTGCGCCTCATAGTTGTCCGGATCTTCACTGATCAGGAAAACGATATGGGGTTTATCAGCCAGGTTACTATCTTCTTTACTTGTCGGACGGGGGTATTTTTGGCTGCTGATGCCGCTTATGGGAAAGGTTAAGTTTATTAACAGGAAGAAAAAAATGAAGGGTTTAGCCCAGGAATAGCCGGTTTTTATCATTGGTGCTTCTATGTTGGGTGACAAACTTGTGGGTGATATCGACTTTAAATTCAGAGCAGGCGCATTTACAGCCGTCAACATCCTCCGAAACAAGGACTAAAGTTACTTAAAGTTACTTGTTCAGCCCAAAAAATCATACCATTGGATAGTATAAATTTTATGTTCTCCGCCTTCCTTACCCTGGAGCAGAGCAACCATGCCGTTTGGAAATGAGGACAAAGTTCATTTGAGGTTGTTTTTTGAGAAAAATGTAGGGAAATTTGAATCAGATGCCATGTTGACCAAATAATAACCATTATGAACCTTTCCTATTTGATTCCTTTATTCCTGTATTTGTCTCCAGCTTCTGACTGGAAAAAGGAGGTTGACGATCTGCATGTGGTAACCTTTAATATCAGGTATGCCAATCCCGGGGATGGGATCAACCGTTGGGAAGCCCGTGTACCCATCGTGGAAAAATATCTGACGGGAGACGCGCCGGACATCATCGGGATGCAGGAGGCGGAGTATGAGCAGGTGCTCGACGTTCAGCGTATGCTCAGCGGGTATGCATACCTGGGGACCGGCCGGGATGATGGAAAAACCGGCGGTGAATTCACGCCGATATTTTATAAAAAAGACAGGTTAGCATTGATTGAACAGGGGCAGTGCTGGTTGTCCGAGACACCGGATGTACCGGGCAGCAAGAGCTGGGATGCGGCCATTACCAGAATTGTTACCTGGGCCAAATTCAAAGACAACGGGTCCGGTAAGGCGTTTTATTTTTTTAACACGCATTTTGACCATATGGGCGTGGAAGCCCGCCGGAGGAGTGCGCATTTACTGTCGGAAAAGATCGCCGAAATCTCCAGCGGATTCCCGGTGGTGGTTACCGGTGACTTTAACATACAAAAACAACACCCGAAGCATGGCAACGACTTGTATGAAAACCTGGTCAACACCTTTAGGCAGCAAAACAAATTGATGGATGCCGCCGAAGTTTCCCAGACGGAGGTCACGACTTCGGGACCGACAAGTACCGGTTTTAATCCCGGGTGGAAAAGCCGGCAAGGCAACCCGATTGATTATATATTTGTAAATGAAGGGTTTACCGTAGCGTCCTACCGCATCGACAGAATCATGGAAGGAGATGTTTTTATATCCGACCACTGGCCTGTGGTGGCGAAACTAAGTTTTACGGAATAGGGCAGGGCCCCGCAGGAATGATTTCTCTTTAGATCGGGCCGCGAGGGAGTTGTATTGATGCCTGATTCAACTCATAACAAGCAAATTGGATCATCCGATGTTCCGGAATTACCTTGAACATTGAATGTTGAACATTGAGTATTGCGTGTTTTTTTCCTTTCAAGAACACTCTATTCAACACATCACTAAATAATCATTGTCAAATCCTCCTCTATTTTGACCTGTCTCTCTTAGTGCCTTGGTGGCGTTGTGGCTTTTTGAAAGCACTGAATTTTTTGCTACGAAAGCTTCCGGATTTCTTTGCTTTCTGCTTTTTAATTTTGATTTTTAAACCATAAATTGAAAAATGATGGATATAAATCTACTAACAACCAAATCTAAGTTGGCGAAGGTTTTTTTGTTTTTTTTTATATGGCCACTTGTACTGATCCCTCTCGCTGAAGCCCATACCGTAGTTCCGGATATGGGGCCGGAAAACTACGGGGAAACTCTTTCCCAATCGCGCGAGGCGACGATCACCGGAAAAGTAACCGATGAAAACGGGGAACCCCTTCCGGGTGTGACGGTATCCGTGGAAGGATCGTTGACCGGAACTGTGACGGACCTGGAGGGCAATTACTCCCTCACAGTGCCTGAAGGCTCCGTGTTGACCTTTTCCTTTATCGGCTACAGCACACAGCGGATTTCCGTAGGAAAACAGACGGTAATAAATGCCTCCTTGGTTCCCGACGTTCAGGCGCTGTCCGAGGTAGTGGTGACGGCGTTTGGCATCGAAAAGGAAAAAAAGGCGCTGAGCTATGCGGTTCAGGAAATCAGCGGGGACCGTCTTGCGGCGGTGGGCAATACCAACCTGACAAACAGCCTGCAGGGCAAGGTGGCCGGCCTGATCGTAAAACAAAGTTCTGGCGCACCGGGCAGCACGTCAAGAATAACGAT
>DATGOS010000431.1:0-2666 GCA_035305725.1 Cyclobacteriaceae bacterium | reverse complement strand
AAACTGTCGGGCGGGCAACGGCAGAGGCTGGCGATTGCCCGGGCCATCTTGGCGGATCCAAAAATTTTAATCCTCGATGAGGCGACTTCAAATTTGGATGCGGAAAGCGAAAAGTACATCCAGGCAAGCCTCAAGGAACTTTTAAAAGGCAGAACCACCTTTGTCATTGCCCATAGGCTCAGCACCATCATGCAGGCAGACCAGATTTTGATCATCGAAAACGGGGAGATTATAGAAAGAGGCCAACACGATGAACTGGTAGCGCTGGGAGGGAGGTATTATGAATTGTTCACCTTCCAAACCAGAATTTGAAGACCTGCAAAGAAGGCCTGCGCAACGGTAACCACAACCCTCGACTGTGGAAGGGGATTATTTTAAAAATAAATGCCCCAGATCTCCGGCCCGGAACCATTTGTAGCCATAAGCATCCAGGGTGATCCGGTGAATGCCTTTTTCATCCGCATCGCTTTCATACATGTTCAGCAGGTCAACAAGTTTTCCCTCTTTTTTTTGCTTCAAATCCAGGGACACCTCATGGGCGTTTTCATCGAAGTTGTGGAGGATAAGCAGGGAACTGCCATCTAAGATATAATGCATTACCAGCACCTTGGGGATGGTTTTAATAATCTGCCAGTCACCCAGGCCGATTTCAGGGCATTCTTTTCTTAAACGTATCAATGTGGTCATCCAGTTGAGCAGGGAATCAGGCGTCCTCCGGCTGGTGTCCACGTTCACATGCTTGTAAGAATAGGGTCCCTCGTCGATGACCGGGTGAACCAGCTTTTTCGCTTCGGAAAATCCGGCCTGGTGGGCGTCGGTCCAATGCATCGGGGTGCGGACCGCGTCCCTTTCCTTGAGTTCCTGATTGTCGCCCATATTTATTTCATCCCCGTACCTGATCACCGGTGTACCCGGTAGCGAAAACATCAAGCTATACGCCAGTTCGATCTGTTGTCTGTTGCCAAGCATGGTAGCCAGCCGGCGGCGGATTCCCCGGTCGTACAAACGCATTGTTTCCTCAGGGGCAAACCGTTCCATCACCTTGTTTAGCTGCTCTTTTTCCAGCCTTCCCAAATCCAGTTCATCGTGGTTTCTTAGAAAATTAGCCCACTGGGCCATGGGAAGTGAAATACGGGTATCTTCCAGGGCTTTGATCAAGGGATCTACTTCGGAGGTGGCCAGGGCATAAAAAACGTGCTGGTTGACGTAAAAATTAAACATCAGGTGGATGCCTTCTCCCTGCTTGCCAAAATAGAGAATGTTTTCCTCGGGAACAACGTTGGCCTCTCCCAGCAACACCGCGTCGCCCTTTCTCCATTGTAAGAAACTCCGGAACTGCTTCAGGTATTCGAATTTTAATTGGGCCTCCTTTTTTCCGGATTGTTTTGACTCCAAAAGAAACGGTACCGCATCGACCCGGAAACCCGAAATCCCCAGTTGAAGCCAATAACCCATGATCCTGCAGATTTCCTCCCTTACCTCAGGATTGTCCATATTCAGGTCTGGCTGAAAATTGTAAAACCGGTGGTAATAATAGGAACGGGTCTTTTTTTCATAGGTCCAGGTGGCCTTTTGTACACCTGGGAATACCATTCCCTCATTCCAATCCTCCGGCTTCTTGTCCGACCAGATATACCAGTCCCTGTGCTTTGCCGTCTTGCTGCTACAGGCATCGATAAACCAGGGGTGCTGGTCGGAGGTATGGTTGACGACCAGGTCGATGATCACCTTGATCCCTCTTTTTTTTGCCTGGTGGATGAATTCCACGAAATTTCCGCTTGAGCCATGCCTGGGATCCACCCCATAGTAGTCGCTGATGTCATAACCGTTGTCCTTGTTCGGCGTAGGCTGAAAAGGCGCCAGCCATACGGTGTCGATGCCCATGGCGTTGATATAATCCAAGCGGCGGGTCAATCCTTCAAAATCTCCCACTCCGTCCCCGTTCAAATCCATGAAGGTCTCGAGATCAAGGCTGTAGATCACGGCGTTTTTATACCACAGGTCCTCTAACATAGATGTTCTTTTTGCGTTGTCGTTTAATAAAGCCTTTAGCGGATCGGCTTCTTGAAGGTGCGGTGCATGTGTCTTTTAATCCACCAATCCTTTCACAGCAAATGTCAGTCCATTTGCTGTCACCGGAATGGCCTGTGGGAACAACCGATGGGTTGCAATGCGCAAAGGGGATGGATTCCTGGGCCAACCACTGTTAGGGCCCGGGTTATTTTTAGACCGACTTCATCGCACCACCGTCTATGGGAATGCTTGCCCCGGTGATATAAGCCGCATAATCAGAGGCTAAAAAGGCAGCCAGGTAAGCATACTCTTTCGGTTTTCCAAAGCGTTTCATGGGGATTTTTTCCGCCGTTTCTTTCCTCCATGCTTCCAGGTCCATACCTTTATTTTCTGCCTGTTGTCGGTGCAGGGACTTCAGTCTTTCCGTGTCGAAGGATCCTGTCAGGATATTGTTGATGGTGATGCCGTACGGTGCGATCTCGCCCGCCAGAGATTTTGTCCAATTGACCACCGCCGCGCGGACGGTATTGGAGAGGACAAGGTTTTGGAGGGGTTCTTTCACCGAAGAAGAGGATACATTGATGATTCTTCCATGGTTTTTCCGCTTCATTCCTTCCAGGGCCGCCATGGTGGTGGCGCAGTAGGTTTTGAAC
>DATGOS010000430.1:0-2218 GCA_035305725.1 Cyclobacteriaceae bacterium | reverse complement strand
AAAAGTCCGATTATTATAGAAGACGATGTCTGGATTACAATGAACTGTATGATCATGAAGGGGGTGAAGATCGGCAAAGGTGCTGTAATTGCCGCAGGCGCCGTGGTGACCCGGGATGTGGAGCCTTACACTGTTGTGGGTGGCGTGCCCGCAAAATTGATCAAGCGGTTGGAAATCAGCCCCTAAACCCTAAAAGACAAATGAGGATCGGTATAGAAGCTCAACGGATATTTCGGAAGGAAAAGCATGGCATGGATATGATGGCCGTTGAACTGATCAAAAATCTTCAGAATCTTGATCAAACCAATGAGTATTTCATTTTTGTAAATCCCGACGAAGACGGGGAGGTAATTCAGCCTGGTCCTAATTTTACCGTAGTTCCCCTTCAAAGAAGCCCTTATCCTGTATGGGAGCAGGTCTTTTTGGCCAGAGCCGCGAAAAAATATCGGCTGGACCTTCTCCATTGCACAAGCAATACGGCACCGATAACAATTGATGTCCCCCTTATCCTCACCCTGCATGACATCATTTATTTAGAGAAACTGGACTGGAAGTCGGGCAGTTGGTACCAGCGGCTGGGCAATTTTTATCGGAGATGGAATGTGCCGGTAATAGTAAAAAAAGCTGCCCGGATACTGACAGTTTCGAAATTTGAGGAGAAGAGAATCAGAAGCCGTTTCAAACTTAGTCCGGGCAAGGTAGAAGTGGTGTACAATGGCATAGGCAAGCATTTCAGACGCCTTGACAACAGGGTGGCGGAGAAGAGGAGAATACAATTGGGTTTGCCCGAACGGTACGCCTTATTTTTGGGAAATACGGATCCAAAAAAGAACCTGTACGGACTGGTTGACGCATTGAAGATTCTCGACGAAAGGGGGGAATTGACCATTACCTGCGTCATCACAGACCTAAAAGAGGAGGTTTTACTCCCGATTTTAAAGGAAAGGAACGCTGAAAATATCCGTGAAAAGATACACCTGACTGACTACGTCCTTAACAAAGACATGCCAGCCCTGTATAACAATTCGCTTTTTTTCCTTTACATCTCCCTGAGGGAAAGTTTTGGCCTTCCCATACTTGAAGCCATGGCCTGTGGATGTCCAGTACTTACTTCCACCACCTCATCCATGCCGGAAATTGCCGGAGATGCGGCGATGTTGGTGGATCCAACGGACAGTGAAGCCATTTGCGCCGCCATGAACAGGATGATGAATGACGAAATACTGCGGCAGACGCTAAAGGACAAAGGTCTCAATCGTCCGCTATCTTTTAGCTACAAAACACGGGTAGAAAGGATTATCGCCATCTACAACGAGGTCTTCCGGGAAACTTATGAGCGATAAGAAATATTGGTTAAAAAGCGGCTTTTATACCATGCTCCATCGGGGCACCAATTTTTTTCTGGGATTTCTCGGTTTTATGATTTTGGTTCGTGTCCTCGTCCCGACGGAGTTTGGGGTTTGGGTCCTGTTTATTTCGATTATTGCCATTGTGGACATGGGCAGGAGTGGCTTTCTGCAAAACGGAATGATCAAATTTTTGGTCAACCGGACCGGGCCGGAAGAACGCAGGACACAAACAGCAGCCCTGATGCTGAATGTCGCCCTGACGTTTATATTGATGGTCATTTTATGGATCTTTTCGCCGCTCCTCGAGGATTTGTTGAATGCACCGGGCCTTGGAGCCTTGCTGAGAATATATATGGCCGTGTTGCCTTTGCTGGTCCTGCATACCCACAACCTGGTCCTGATGCAGGCCAAATTGGACTTTAAGGCATACTTCCAAGCAGGGGTCGCCAAAAGTCTGCCTTTTTTTCTTGTCATTCTTACCTACTACCTCTCAGGCAGCAAGATTCATTTAACTGGCCTGGCCTGGTTACAAAATGCGACCTTTGCCATAGCCCTGATCATTTCCTGCTTCCAGGTAAGAAAAACTTTCAAGGTCAGTTGGGGATGGTTTGAAGAAGAAATGAAAGAGGTATTTCATTTCGGCAAGTTCGTTTTCGGGACCAATCTGGTTTCCATGCTCACGGGAAGCCTGGATAAGTTTCTGCTGGGGATCCTGCTTTCTCCCGTGCAGGTGGCTTTGGCCAATTCGGCGGGTAGGGTCATCAATATGACGGAGATTCCGGTAAACTCCATTGCGTCCATTGCCTACCCAAAAGCATCGGCAGCCCATGACCAAAGGCGGCCGGAGGAGGTGCTTAGGATTTATTACA
>DATGOS010000429.1:0-9577 GCA_035305725.1 Cyclobacteriaceae bacterium | reverse complement strand
TATTCTGTTTCGCTTTGCTCATAGGCGATAAACGTTCCAATGTTGTGGTCCCCGAAACTGTTGTTGTAGGCCAACCGGATATGGTACAGGTTGTCGCGGGTTACATCATTGGATTTGGCCAGTGACATCACGCCGGCGCTCATCATTTCATCATATTCCTCAGTGTTGGGATTATACTTATACAGTGGAGCAGGCTTTATGTGAACTTCATCGTTTCCTATATCGTAGTCTATGGCACCATATCCTATCATTCCCAGCCCTTTGGTGATCCAGTCCAGGTTTAGGTCAAAGGACAGCTTGGTCTGAATCACCTTGTCAATCCTTTCATCCCAGCCCATCTCGAAACTGTTCATCACCACGGGATTGCCTCCCCCTTCCCGGGTATAGTAAGGCAGTCCGTTGGGATAAAATGCGGGCTCTATGGGATAGTTGAAGTATACCCTATGAATGATGTTGCTGATGGAATTGGAGGGCATCTTACTTTCCTCCAGCCTTATGTTGATGTCCATCCCGATGTTCAGGTACTCATGGATCCGGGCGTCTATATTACTCCTGAGCTGGTATTGCTCATAGGCCCCGTCTTTGGACGAATACTGGCTCTCCTTGCGCAAGTAGTCCCCGCTGATGAAGTACTGTACATTTTCTGAGCCGCCCATGGCGGATATGTTGTAGTTGGATTCAGGCGCATAATCCCGGAAAGTCAGGGAATAAAAATCCGTGTTTGGATGGGTAATGGGATTGGATCCGTCGCGGTATTTTTGGATGTCTTCCTCGCTGAAAAGCGGTTGCATCCCGTATCCTCTTTGTACTTCATTTTGATAGGTGGCCCATTGCCAGGACTCCATCATTTCAGGAATACGGGTGAGGGCGTTGGTGCCAAGATTTGCCTTCAGCTGTACCCTGAACTCACCGGGCTTACCCCTTTTGGTCCGGACCACAATTACGCCATTGGCCGCCCTTGCGCCATAAATCGCCGCGGAAGCATCTTTTAAAACGGAAATCTCCTCTATATCCTCGGCAGCCAACTGGCCCAAACCTTCCCGTGGCACCCCGTCGATGATTATCAGAGGCGCATTGTCTCCCAGGGTGTGGATTCCGCGGATGTTGATATCAACCTCTTCATTGCCCGGCGCACCGCCACGGTCACTGATCTTCAAACCCGGCATCACCCCCTGAAGGCTTTTGGTTAAATCCGAGGACCGGATCCGAACCAGATCTTCACCGCTCACATTGGCTACCGACCCGGTAAGCTGACCCTTTTCTTTGGTCACGTACCCCACTACGACAACCTCGTCCAGCCCCTGAAGCTCCTCTTCCAGGGTGACATTGATGACTGACCTTCCATTGACAGGCACTTCCAGGGTTTCATATCCAATGGAAGAAAAGACCAATACGGCATCCTCATCTGTAACAGAAATGCTGTAATTGCCCTCAACGTCAGTGACCGTTCCAGAAAAGGTGCCTTTGATGAGGACGTTGGCCCCGGGGATCCCCATTTGATCGGCAGTTGAAACTACTTTACCGGAAACTTCTATAAAGTCGTCCGGATTACTTATCCCGACGTTCTTGTCAGGTGTTCCCGCAGGGGAAGGATTCGTGCTTATCAGGTGAAGCAGAAGAACCACCCCTACACAGCAACTTCTTATGAAAAGAGGGTAAAGAAATTTTCTCATAACTTATCGTTAAGGGTTCACATAATCAATAAGGTATTTGGGGCAAGCCCTTACCCCGAATGCGGATTTTTTAGTTGGCAAAAAAACCAAAAGGAAACCCGGTTCCAACGGTTCCGGTCCCACAACATCTGCCGGATTAACCGAAAACCTAAAATACCTTCTTAAGTTTTATTTTCCTAAAATAGATTTAATTAAACATGTCCAATGCTGCTGACGATAGCACAATTTTAAGTTAATATTCTTTGTTACTCACTGATATTCAACACAAGATTCGGTGTATTTAATCGGATTTGAAAGTGGAATTTATATAGTGAAACACATCTTCAATCTCCTGTTCATTAAGAAAATTGCCAAAGGAGGGCATGGTTCGGCCCTGCAGCGTCTCCTGCTCCACCCCGGCAATGTACCGTAGCAGTGCCGCGCTGCTTTTGGTCCGCAGTGGAGATTCTTGGGCAGTAAGATCCGGGGAAGAAAATCCTTCGGTACTGCCCCCCTTCCCGTCTTCCTGGTGACAGGCAATGCAGAAGGTGCGGTACAGCCTGGCGCCGTTGCCCAGGTCCGGTCCGGCCCGCTCCTCGGGCTCCGAGGTTTCAAACATCGCCTCTGACAGCTTGCCCTCAAATTTCTGTCCGTCCAAAGTTTGATTGAGCGTATAGTAAGCAAGGGGGTTTTCTATAGATTTGCCTTCATCATCGACCAATTTGTCCACCTCCAGACGGTATACAAATCCAGGAAGAAGTTCGTCAAGGACCAGGCTGGCCGTCTCACCGTTTTCAGAAAGGATGACCTCCTTTATAGGCACATCTGCCTTATCGGCCCTTGGTGAGCCGTAGCCCGAGCTATAGAGGTACCTGAACCGGCTCAACTTGTAGTTTTCCGGCTTGACGGCGGCCTCTTGATCCATAGCTTTGGTAAAGGTCAGGTCGAATCCGGTAGCGCTGATCCGCATGGTCTTTATCTCGCTAGGTGTATTACCGGACCAGACCACCCGCTGTATTCCTTCTTCGGCATCCACCCATCCCCGGGTAGTCTGTCCCACATACAGGCTGCCATCTGGTGCAAACGCCATATGCATGTTCCCCTGCCTTAACCTTGTTCCCGGGCGGGGAGGAACGTCTTCAAAATAAAACCTTCCTTCGCCCCCGGCAGGAATCGTGAGGTTATTTCCTCCCGAAAAAGCCATAATGTCTTCAGCCCCCGTTGCATCCCGGATGAACGGAAACACGACACCCTGATATTCCCCGTTTACCTTTTCCATGTCCACACGCATCAACAGCCGGGTAAAGTCGCCGACGAACACCTGACCGGCAAAAGGACCAAAATTGCCTTCCGTCAAATCCCATACAGGTTCACCCGGCGAGCCTCCCATTGATCCATGCGGGAATACGACCGCTTCGGGGCTGCGGAGCTCTTCCACCAGCTCCGTGGTAACCTCGCCGCCCGCATAGCGGCTATCCCACTTGAGGCTGGCGGGATGTCCGTAAAAACGCCCTTTCTGTACATGGATCAGGTTGCTGGATGGAATCCAGTCCCCTTGCTGGTCAGTGACAAACACCTCTCCTTCCGGATTGACCCCTACCCCCGCCGCCATACGGAATCCGTTTGCCCAGGGAATTAGCGTGCCCTCCGGTGAAATTTTCATCACCCACCCCTGCCAGGGCGTGGCAGAAATTTTGCTTTCCCCCAATACTTTATCAAGATTCAAAGGAATACGGGGATAAATCTCCCGCATGGGGCCGGCCTTGTCTGCCTGGCCCAATGCAATGACAAGGTTGCCTTGCGCATCCTTCGGCAAGCCAAAATTGTGTTCGTGCCAATTGTCCGATATCCCCCAATCATCCACCATGGTCAGGTAGGTATCGGCGATGCCATCCCGGTCGGTGTCTTTCAAGTGGGTCACCTCCGGCTTGTGGGCCACAAGGATTTCATCCTCCCGCACAATCTGAATCCCAAGAGGCTCATGTAGCCCATAGGCAAACCGTCGCCAGGTTTGCTGGTCAGGTTCACGTATCCATATTTCTCCTATTCTGTTTGCGACGACCAGCCTGCCTTCCGGAGAAAAACCCAAGGCGGATATTTCCGGCACCATCTCTTCCGGAAGCGGCACATTGTCAATCCGGTAACTCAGCAGGTCCTCCGCACTTTGAGGTTCTGGCGGCGAGCACGCCTGACCGAAAAAAATGCCGGCCAACCAAACGAATGCGGCTGACTGAAATAATCGGTTTTTTTTCTTCAATGGTATCTTCATTTCTCCAAGTCCTTTTTATGGATGGTTATGGAAAAATCTCTAAGGGCTTCTCCCTGGAACAGGGTCCAGCCATCTTCCCCCACAGTACCCCCGTCCACCGAAACGGTGGCAAGTTCCTGGGGTTCCAAATGCAGATACAGGGAGCGAACAGTCCGATCCTGGTTTTCCACCAGAAAATCACGCCGGATACCCTCCCCATCTATGGGCGTAATCCGCTCCCTCACTTTAACTTCTCCATCAATGGCGTAGTTAAATTCCAGGGCACCTTCCTTAACCGAATAACCCAAAAACTTATAATCCGGCTCGTCAAGGGATTTAGAACTTCGTAAAGGATGCCAGTCCGATTCTCTGTAAAAAGGCTCCCCTTCCACCACCGCCAGCTTGCTGATTTTGCCGGTCACTGTCGGCTGGAGATCAAAATCCCCCTTCCACAGGTAATTGACACCTCCCCGCACCGGGTCATAACACATGGCCAAGCCAGCCTCCGTAAAACGCACGGCAAAGGCACTGGGTCCGGCATCAGGCATCATCGTGCGGAATACCTGCACGTCCGGGACGGGAATTCCGGTGGTCTTTGCCGGACCTAACTCCGCTACTTTGGGATTTTCGCCGCAGGCTATAGCCATTGCCGAGATGGTCAGGGCCAGGATAATATTACAGTGGTTAGCCTTCATTACATTGCTACTTCTTGTTCCTGTCTAGGGGTTTGGCGGAAACCACATCACCATGGGGTCTGGTCCCAAACCGGATTTGATCACGGTGAACACTTCCATTTTCTCCATATCCACTACGTGGACTCCGTCAGAATCCTCAGGCTTTCTTACGGTTACCTTTTCGGTCCCGTCCGCCTGCATCTCCGCATCAACCGCATCCTCGCAGCCTACAAAGGCATACTTTCCGTCAGGCGAAATTTCTACTCCAATTGCCCTGTCCCCCACTTTAATGCGCTTGATTTCTTCCCGCTTTTCCACATCCAGAAATATCAGTTCACCCTCCTCGGTCCAACTGGTGATCAAAGCAAGCTTACCGTCATCGGTGAACCTGATCCGTTTGATGATTCCGGGACATTTAAAGGTTTCTGTAGCACGGTTTGCCGCCACATTGACGATTGTTATTGTCTCATCCGTTTCGTTGGTTACCCACAGGTGTTTGCCGTCCGGCGTAAAAGCCATTCCGCCCGCCCCTCTGCCTGTTTCTATTTGCGTGATCAATTCCCCGGAGGCCCGGTCAATCACGGAAATGTTGCCCGAGCTGATATTCCCCGTGTAAAGGGTGCTGTTGTCGGGCGATACATAGACCATGTGCGAAATCTTGCCATGGGTAGGAATTGCCCTGGTGATTTCCTGTGTCTTGGTGCTTACCTCCACCACATATCCGGTCTGTCCCGCCGTGAAATAGGCATTGAGACCGTCAGGCGCCATGGCTGCGCCGTGGATGCGCGTATACTCCCCGGTAGGGATCTGCTTTACAAGTTTTCTCTCCACCAGGTCAACCACCGAGATGGTATTGCCCGGAGGAATGTAGCTGCTGAGATAGGCATACCGCTGATCCGGCGTCACGGTGATCTCATGGGGATTCACCCCGGCCGGGATGGTTTCCAAAACCTTGTGGGACTGCGGAT
The DNA here is from genome assembly GCA_035305725.1 of Cyclobacteriaceae bacterium. Lineage (GTDB taxonomy): Bacteria > Bacteroidota > Bacteroidia > Cytophagales > Cyclobacteriaceae > DATGMS01. Next base: position 4,035 of record DATGOS010000429.1, on the reverse strand, counting down.
CAATAAAGGACAGGGTATTGGAATGTTTGTTGGCAACCAGCAACAGAGGCTGCACTTCCGTATCCGTGGATGCTGCCTCGTTACACGCCACTACCATTGGAAGAACGACCGCAAGCAGTATTGCAGTGGATAAAAATTTGTTCATTTTTTTCATTTTATAAATACCGTTTTATGGATGGTCAGGGATTTTGGATGTGCCGTTACTGCGGCTTATTCCTTCAGATCATGAAGCAGCCTGACAGCGGATTCCACCATGAGTTCTCCACCTCCTGGTGCCACACGGGAGTTGATGGTTTCGTAGCTGCCCTGAAGAAATGCTTTTTTGGTAGGCACATAGGCAATATGGCTGTTGGTCAGTTCAATCACCAGGGTATTGGGGAACGGGGATGCCTCCTTGATTGCCATGCTAAGTTCGGTAAAAACCTCCCCCGGCAAGCCTACCACGGCAACATCATTGCCGATCTTAAATACCTGCACTTCCAACGGGATTATCCAGGGACCTTCCCCGATAGTAGGAGGAATAGCCTCCCCGGTTTGGCGCATTCTGTGCAGGGATCGGATTTTTACCGCCCGTCGACGGGTTAAAAACGCGCTTTCATTGTAGAGTGAATCCTGGACTTCAGGCAATGCCCATTCCAGTTCCTTTTCGGAAAACTGCTGTAAGGGTGCATAAACAAACTCGGCTTCACCGGCCAAAACCGGATTTTCCACCTTTTTTAAATTAGGCAATTCCCGCTTTATGGCCAGGGCCAACTTTTCCCCGATTTCTTCAGAGGACAACCGTCTACTGCCTTTTTCCGCATTGACGTTGACATGATTGATGTCGCCGCATGCCCCTGGCCCGAATATCGAGACGAAGTCTTCCCCAAACTCCCTGCTGAGGGCGGATGCCAGGAACCCGGGGTAGTCCGCACTATATTCCGTACCGCCAAAAGTATCCGCATGTAGGGCAAAACTACTAACACATCCAATCGGCTTGCTGTCAGAGGCCCTTTTAATCAGGATCATCCCAAAATCCCGATCCACCGGACCGGCAGCCCGGACAATCGCCGGATTCCCCACGCCCGCATTGAATCGTACAGTGCCGTCATTTAAGATAAAGCGGCGGTTGTAGGCCAGGTCTTCCACCGTGCCCGTTCCGGCCTCAAGAGTAACCCTGACGGAAGCTTTGTCGGCATCGATAATGGCTTTTGCAATAGCCCCCGCCAACCATTCGGGATACTCACCGCCGTCAGGACTTTTTGGTGCAACGTAAGTATCGGGCCTAAGCGCAGAATTCAATTCCTCAATATTTAAATGGTAAGCCGGGCTGGTATGGGAATGGGTTCCTGCAATTATCATATTGGAATGCGGAATCTGTGTTTCCTGGGATGCCAGCAAACGTGCTTTGGCAGACAGGTCTCTTTCAACCCATAGCAGGTCACATACTACCAATGCGAAACGCTGATCCCCTTGGCCAATGACTACTGCCTTGGCGTACAGGGGATCATGCACCCCGGTACTCACCCCACGGTAATGGGCGTAGCCGACCGGTGGAGTGATATCCACCTGCGCCACGCCCGCGTAAACCTCCGTGGGCTGTGCAAGCAGCATTTTTGGAAAGGCTAGAGGAACGGATAGGATAAAAAATAAAACTGCTACAATTCTGACCATGCTTATCTTCGAATATAGTTTATATAATCATTAAACCGGCATAAAAACGGACCAAGGCGGCATATTTCCCGTAGTTTCAGATGATACTCTCTTGTTCAAACAAAACCGCTGGAAAGTACCACCATATAACCGCCATGCACATTACTTTCCGCTCAGGTCCTTCACCCGCATATTTCTGAACCGTACCACATCGCCGTGACCCAAAAAGCCAATGTGGCCACTCTTCCGTTTCAGGCCGGGATGATCCTGTCCATCCAGTGTTCCGTTCTTGCTCGCTTCTTCAATATTGCCGTCCAAAATCACCGTACCGTTTAAGATGACTTTTATATTCGGCCCCTGCACCACCACTTCCTGGTAATTCCATTCCCCCACGGGCTTAAGGTATCCTGTTTTTGCGGGTATCACGCCATAAACAGACCCGTGACGCTGGTAGTCTTTGATGTTATTATACTTTTCCGCAGTATTGTCGATAATCTGAAGTTCAATTCCCTCAAAGGCCGCAACGCCTTCCAAAGGCGCCCTGATGCCCAAACCGTTGTTGGCGCCGGGGGTAAGTTGAAACTCAAATCTAAAAATAAAGTCACTGTATTCCTTCCTGGTAAACAGGTCACCTTTTCCACCCCTGTCCGGATAGATGACCAGCACCCCGTCTTCGGCTACATAATCTGTGGTGTTGCCCTGCCATTTGTCCAGGTTGGTTCCGTCAAACAGGTTTTCAAAACCCTCCCGCCTTTCCTGCTCGCTGAGCACGAAAACGTCCTGGTGCCCGGCCTTCAAATCATCCAACAACGAAAACAAAGTCGCGGTAATTTTATTTGAAGCTTCCGTCTCCAGATAGCTGGAACGGGCCCTCCAGGTTTCATACCCGGCCAACTGGTGCTGCTCTGGCGTGGGCAGGTAACCGTTGTATCCGTTGGCAAGACCTATGGTAAAACTGGTTGAAAAAGGATTTTTTTCCTTCAGTTCAAGCCCGATCTCTGCAAAAACCTCCGCCGGAATGGCCGTGACGGCAAGATCACCGATGCGGAATGCCTGTAGGATCACCGGAACCTGTTCCGGATAATCCTTCATAAAGAGGGTTTCTCTTGCGTACACTTCCTCGCTCGTCTTCAATAAGCCGTCTTTTGCCGAAGCAACAATGTTCCTGGCACGCTTGACCTCCTCTTCGGTAGGGCGGCGCACCCCAAGCTGGATTTCCTGCTGAAGGGACGCCAGGGAAACCCAGTCTTTGTATATGATTTTCTGTTCCGTTTTATAGGCTTCCGCAGCCAGAGTATTTGCCACCAGTGTCATTTGGGCATACGGCGGTTTGGCCTCCCGCTTTTCCCCAGCCCAATGGATATTGTTGATGTCGCCACTGGCCCCGTTGCTCATGATGCCCACAAAAGGTGGCATATCGCCATTTTTGTCGACCTTTAGTAGTTCCCCGATCCGGTTGGCAAACATGCCAAAATAATCCGCGGATATATCTCCCGGTCCCGTTCCGCCCACATAATGCAGGGCATAATTAGCCAGCAAAGCAATGGGGTTACCCTCCAAATCCCTTACAGAAATTACCGGTACCTCTGGATCTACGGGACCTGCGGGCTCAAGGAGATCGGGGTTGCCGACGCCAGGATTCATCTTCACCCGGTCCTGTCCCCCAAAGGGGTTCGGAAGGTCTGTACCCGGTTTCATTTTCCAGCGCCGATTAAATACCTGACTTGGCTCATGGCCCACTGCCCATCCGATCTTGGCCGGTCTGCGGTTATGATAAGCGCGGATGACCGCATCGGCTGCACGTTCGCTTAAGAATTCAAGGTAGGCAGGGTCAGGCTCACTTTGGCCCGTACCGTGGGCCGTGCCGGCGCTATGGGTATGGGTAGCTGACATCAGCATGTTTTCCACAGGTATTCCCGTGTGCTTGTTGGCCTTGATTTTTGCCTTGTCCATCACCTCCCGGCCTACCAGACACAAGTCCATAACGACCATCGCCAATAAGGTCTCCCCATCATCAAGCACCAGTCCACGGGCATGCATTTCATCATGAATATTCATCGCCGTGCGGTCCTGGAATCCGCCATTTACCGAGGATCCGATTTTGGGTGTGATGTTGCTCGTGGCCGCCCCCGCCTGAAACAATTTACGCTTCACCGGCTGCTCCGCAAAGGAAGATATCGCCAACAGCAACATCAAAACCAGCACACCATAGGCTGAACGGGGATGGCGAATATTTTTAATACACATGGAGAAATTTATCAGTTTAAGGGTTAGTTCATTTTTGAAAATAGCGACAGCAACTCGGAGACGATCTTTCTGGAAGCGTTCTTTTCAACCTTATTGACCGCAAACCAGGTCTCATAGCCTCCCATCTCATGCTGTTCGGGGGTAGGCAGGTATCCT
>DATGOS010000428.1:0-2548 GCA_035305725.1 Cyclobacteriaceae bacterium | reverse complement strand
TTGCTGCCCAAATCAGGACTTTCAAAATTCAGATCCGGGGCCTTCGCCAGCATTTCGGAGGAGGAATCATGTTCCCCCGCCGCGTTGGCATTGGATGCCGAAGGAAGTACATCGCCGGGTTCAAATTTTATGGATGTTCTAAAGGCATTGTACAGTTCCAGAATATCTTTGAATAACAAATCTTTAGGAACTGAGGGGTGTATGGTGAGTTCAGGATCAAAAGGATGGAAATAATAAAGCTCCTTTACCTTTTCTTCGCCCAATAGACTGACCATCCGCGCCACTTCCAACTCTTTGTTGATATTGCCCAACAAGCCCTGATGCCGGGAAATTACATCCTCCCAGGTCCAGTGTTGGGGACGGATGTCCAGCAGGGCGAATTCAGGAGACAGCAGGGAGGGGTCATTTGCGGTTTCGTCAATGAAGGCATTGATACCCTCCACGTAGGCATCAACTATTTTCACCCCCCGGGGATGGTAGTGGTTGAGTTCTTTCTCCTTGTCGCCCCTGAAACGGAAGAGTCTCGCCCCGATATCCCTTTTTAGTTCCCGTTCCCCCAATATCTCGGCCACCGTGCCTGTGGCTTGTCTTCTCCATATTTCGAACTGGAAGGTCCGGTCCCTTGCCGCCAGGTAGCCCTGGGCAAAAAACAGGTCGTGTTCATTGAGGGCATAAATATGGTTGATGCCAAAAGGGTCCCGGAAAACCTCCACTTCCTGAAGAAGACCGGGTACGGCAAGCTTTTGGGCATGGAGGATTGAGGAAAAACTAAAAAGAAGCATAAAAAAAATAAGGGATCGATGATTCTTCATTGGAATTTTGATTAGGGAAAATTTTACCGGGCGGGAAAGATAAATTTAATCCATCTATATTCAAATTGGTTCGTGCTGAAAATTGTGTTTCCGGATACTGAACGGAACAGCCGCTGCAATCAAACTTTTTGATATTGCCCTGCGGCATGTATATTGTAAGGCACAAACAAAAACCTATCAAAATATGACGGAAGATCAAACTGCCGATCACCTGTTAAGGGCTCAACTTACCGAATTGCTGGTCGGGGGATTTGCCCCGGTGGTCATCCTTCTGCGTGAATTTCATTTCGAAAAGACCGGGATCCTGTTGGACGGGCTGCCCTTTTCGGCTTATTCTTTACTGGAACACATGCGTCACCGTCAGCATGTGCTGCTTCAGTTTATGAAAAATCCGGCGGATCATCTCGATGTTTGGCCCGATGCCTACTGGCCGGAGGCCGTCGTGCCGGAAGACCGGACGGCTTGGGAAAACGCGATTGAAGCCTTCGAGCGCGACCTGGATGAAATTATCGAATTAATTCATCACAGGGACACGCCGCTGTTTGAGGTCTATGAGAATGGAAAAACAATTTCCTGGGCGGCCCAAACGGTGTTCCACCACAATGCCTATACCATCGGACAGATTAAAGCCATAGGACGGCAGCTGGGGGTATGGTGATTAATGGGATTGCTGCGATTCAATAATTTCCCGCTTGAGTTGCTCAAATACCGCCGGTCCGGATGCGGAGAAATAAGGCTGGGATGTTTCTTCTTCAGCATAATTTAGAAAACGCATGAGCGGTCCCGCAATGGCCCGCGTCTTCTGAATTTGCGGTTCCGTCAGGCTTTTTTTCCAGTATCCTGCAGTGCCCCTAATAAGGTGTTTTGGGTTTTTCTTTTTTTGTCTGGAAAAGCTAAGTTCCGCCTCCAGTTGCTTTCGTTGGGCGGAAGATAGTTCCAGTTCCAGGTATTCCAGCAGCCCGGAAAGCTCTTTTTGGAAATCGTTTAAGAAATTTTCATAAAAAACGATATGGATATTGAATTCCCTGCTAAGCCTCAGATGATCCCAAACGTGCCAAACCCATTCTCTCATCAACTGTTCAAAATTCTTTTGCAAAAACATTTCCGGATCGGTTTCCTCCTGGGGGAAGTATTTCAGCATGTATTCTGAACAATAATACCTGGCTGCCGATATTGCCCTGTCCCGCGGGTCCCGGATGATATATACCTTCTTGTCAAAGAGCTTAAATACTTCCCCACTCTTTTTGCAGATTGGAGAATGCGTCCACACATGTTCCGTTTGCGCGACATAGTTTTGAATGTCGTCAATGGGCATTTTGAATACACTGCTTATCCGGTAGGCGTATTGAAGGTCGGTGATCTCCAGTACGTCGATCCTTTCCTGGCCCGGAAAATTCAAATCCCAGGTTTGGGCGATGGGATATATAGGATGTCTTTCAATGTGGCTTATGGGTACTTTACCGGCTACATGGAAAATTTTCTGGATGATCTGATAAAGCCAAAAATTTCCACACTTGGGCACCCCCCCCTGGAGCAGTCTCATGGTTTGCATTTGTCCGCTAAAAGTCGTTGCGGAGGAAAGTTATAAAAAAATTTGTTAAACCTCAACGACCCCCATGGGTTACCTGCCTGGCGAGACATTCTCCTCCAGGACCTCAGCCCGGGTACCCAATTCCTGTAGGAATCTGATCAGCGGCACAGGCTGTACCGGGCCCGTGGCGCTTTTTACCCGCAGG
>DATGOS010000427.1:0-8484 GCA_035305725.1 Cyclobacteriaceae bacterium | reverse complement strand
CCTGCAACTTGCCTCGGAGACGGGATGTAAAACGATAGCCTTTCCCAATATCAGCACGGGTGTTTATGGTTTTCCCAAAGAGGAAGCCGCCAGAATAGCGGTTGAAACCGTGGTAAGATTCGTGACCGGCAACAACAGCTTTCGGCAAGTACTGCTTGTCTGTTTTGATGAGGGAAACTTTAGGTTGACTAAAAAATACCTGAACCAGTAGGTCTCTATTATTGAGGATCAATATTGTTGTACACATTTAAATATGAAGTGATGGGAAAAATCGGCAAAATATTATGGCAGGACTTAACGGTAGACAATGCTGCTGAAATAAGGGACTTTTATTGCGAGGAGGTCGGTTGGATTTTTTCTGAGGTAAACCAGGGGGAGTATAATGACTTTAATATGATCAATGAACCTGAAGAAGAGCCGGTTGCGGGGATTTGCCACAGAAGGGGAGTACTTACTAATTTTCCGGCCCAGTGGCTGAATTACATTATGGTGAAAGATCTTGCCGCGAGCCTCGAAAAATGCATCAGTTTGGACGGCAAAGTAATAGACGGACCTAAACCCATGGGCGAACTCCAATATGCGATCATCCAGGACCCCGCGGGCGCTTTTTTGGTATTAATGGGCGCACAAGCTGTTGGGGCTGTAAAAATTTAAAAACCCACAGGTCCTGCAATCTGTTATAGTGAATTGGTTGTAATACCTGTGGGTGCGCGTTCAATCATCCGGCTTGATCCGGATCCTGTTTCTTAAAATCCAGGGAAACGGAATTGATGCAATACCGCTCCCCGCCTCTGTCCCGGGGCCCGTCCGGAAATCGATGGCCCAAGTGGCTGTCACAATTTGCACAAACGATTTCTTCCCGAACCATGCCGAAGGATCTGTCCGGTTGTACTTTTACAGCATCCTCGGAATAAGGCTCTGTGAAACTGGGCCATCCGGAACCGCTGTCGTATTTTGAAGTGGACTTAAATACAGGGTGACCGCAGGCAGCACAGCTGTAGATCCCCGTCTCCTTGTTTTCCAATAATTTGCCGGTCCAGGCTCTTTCTGTTCCCCTTCTCCGCAGCACCTCATATTGTTCGGGCGTGAGCTCTCTCTTCCAGTCTTCTTCTGATTTTTGTATCATAATATTTTATTTAATTTACCCATCCTGTTGCCCTCTGGCCGGATAGATGTGTTCTGAATTTTCCGCCAAGTCCAGGGCTTCAATATCCGATAAAGATAGCTGAAGTATCTGTTCCTTGGAAAAACCTTTACCAAAGTTGTCTTCAAAATCCGCGGGATCGTGTTTACTGAAATTTTCCATATTATTATTGGGTTAAAGTGAGAAAACATCCAGGCCGTGGCGGCCCATATGTTTGTTTCTTGCCAAAAACATTCCAATTTATTTGGAAAACCCTCGAACACATTTTTTTTCCCAGGCAGATATTGCTCCGAATCAGCTAAAAGAAACCTCCTTTGGAGGACGGTGGCAGCTAACTCCTGGAAGCCACCCGCCCTTCCTTTGGATATCACTGGCGATACATTTCTTCTCTTAGTTCCTTAATATCAGCACTTTCCAGGTATTCATCATACGGCATCCGTTTATCTATGGTCCCTTTAGGGGTAAACTCCACAATCCTGTTAGCCACTGAAGACACAAAGGCATGGTCAAAAGAGGACAGTAACACAGTGCCGTTAAAGTCAATGATCGCGTTGTTGAATGCATGGATCGACTCCAGGTCCAGGTGGTTGGTCGGCTCATCAAGTACCAACAAATTGGGGTTTTGGAGCATCATTTTGGAAATCATACACCTCACTTTTTCCCCACCGGACAGCACAGAGGCCTTTTTTAGTGATTCCTCTCCCGAAAACAGCATCCTGCCGAGGAAGGTTCGTACGTAGGCCTCTTCCTGGTTGTCCGAAAACTGCCGGAGCCAGTCGATCAGGATTAGATCGGAATCAAAATATTTGGCGTTGTCGTTGGGAAGGTAAGCCTTGTTGATAGTTACGCCCCACTTGTAACTTCCTTTTTGCGTGGGGATTTCATCCATAATGGTTTGGAAAAATTTGGTAACCGCCTGCTTTGTTCTGGAAATAAAAGCGATCTTGTCCCCCTTGTCCACCATCAGGTTTACGTCCGAAAAATAGACGGTGTTGTCATCCCGCAGCGACAGTCCTTCGGTCATGAAAATCTGGTCACCGGCCTCCCGCTCCGGCTTGAAGACGATGCCCGGATATTTTCTCGTTGACGGCTGAATGTCATCCACGTTCAACTTCTCCAGCATCTTTCTCCTGGAGGTAGCTTGCTTGGACTTGGCCACATTCGCGGAAAATCTTTCTATAAATGCCTGGAGCTCTTTCCTCTTTTCTTCTACCTTTTTGTTTTGGTCGGCTTTCTGTTTGGCGGCCAGTTGCGAAGATTCATACCAAAAAGTATAGTTACCGGAATAGATCCTTATTTTTCCGAAATCGATATCCACAATATGGGTGGCGACGGCATCCAAAAAATGTCTGTCGTGAGAAACTACAATAACGAGGTTTTTAAAGTTGGCCAAGAAATCCTCCAACCAGGCAATGGTTTCGGAATCCAGGTCGTTGGTAGGTTCGTCCAGGATCAGGATGTCCGGGTTTCCAAACAGCGCCTGGGCCAACAGAACCCGTACCTTTTGGTTTCCGGCAAGTTCCTTCATTTTTAAATAATGGAGGTCTTCGGTAATACCCAGACCGGAAAGAAAAGCGGCCGCGTCACTCTCCGCGTTCCAGCCGTCCATTTCCGCAAATTCGGCTTCCAACTCAGCGGCCCGGTTTCCGTCGGCTTCCGTAAAATCTTCCTTTAAATAAATGGCGTCCTTTTCCTCCATGATGGCGTACAGGGTTTGATGTCCCATGATCACCGTTTTTAATACCTCTTCTTCATCAAAGGCAAAATGGTTTTGTGACAGTACCGCCATCCTCTGGCCGGGGGTTATATTCACCTGTCCCAAAGTACTTTCCATATCCCCCGAAAGGATTTTCAGGAAGGTGGATTTTCCGGCGCCGTTGGCCCCGATCACACCGTAGCAGTTGCCGGGCGTGAATTTTAGGTTGACATCCTCAAATAAGGTTCTTTTCCCAAACTTTAGGGATAAATTATCGACTGAAATCATTTATTCTGTTCGTTTTCACTGTTGCGGGGGCAAAGGTACGAAATAAAATGGTAATGGGCTCATTTTGAGAAGCGTTGGAGAGCTGCGAATTAACGTGCCATTTCCTTTTCTGCATCCCGCTGGTTTTCGGGCGACAAGCCACGTGTAGGAGTTTTGATACCAAGAAAAAGCAGGGCACCGACCGCACAGGCCGCCATGATGCTCACCATGGGCAAGGCCGTGCCGGTGTGGAAGACACTAACCAGAGCCGAAACCAGTCCCGCCATGCCGAGTCGCACAAAACCCATCATGGCTGCCGTACTTCCCGCATTTTTTGAAAAGGGCTCCAAAGAAAGGGCCGCTGTATTTGGCGTATTTAATCCATGCCCTGTGAGAAATATAAACAACAGCGTGACCAGGCCATAAATGTTCAGCCACTGAAACCATACACCCAGCAACATCAACAATCCTACCACGCATTGGTAGGTGAGGGATACATTGATGATTTGTTCGCTGGTGAATTTTCTAAGCAATAGGTGGTTGAGCTGGGTAGATCCGATCATGGCAGAAGCCAGAATCGCGAAAATCCATCCATAACTCTTCTCACTGATGCCATAGAGGTTCATAAACACGTCCGCAGAGCCTGTGATATAAGCAAAGGGCGCGGCTCCGGCGATTCCGCCCACCAACATATATACCAGGAACTGCCTGTTTTTCATGACCAGGCGGTAGTTTTTAATAACCCTTTCCGGTCGTAAGGAAACCGATGGATCGGGATCCGCACCAGCGGGTAAATAAAACCTGACTCCCAACATGATGACGGCCGTGATGCCCGCCAGCACCAAGAAAATCATTTTCCAGCCGAAATGTACGGTAATATAGCCCCCCAGGGTAGGGGCTATCATGGGAGAAACCGCAATGACCAGGGTCAAAAGCGACAAAGCCTGTGCAACCTTGTTGGTGGGAAAAACATCCCGCACCAAGGCCTGCGCTGCCACCATGCCCACACATCCGCCTATCGCCTGCAAAAACCTGAGCATGATAAAATGATCGACGGATGCGGTATAGGCGCATGCTATCGACGACAGGATATACAGGATCAAACCCAGATACAGAGGCTTTTTTCTGCCGTATTTATCCAGAAGGGGGCCGTAAAACAGTTGCCCTATGGATATTCCGATCAAATAGCTGGTCAGCGTCCACTGGACTTCGGGAATCCCGGTTTTTAGGTCCCTTGCGATTTCCGGAAAGCCCGGAAGGTACATGTCGATGGATAAAGGGCTGATGGTACAAAGCGACCCTAAAATCAGGATCGTAAGAAAGTTTTCTTTTTTGTTCATTTATGCCCGGAGTAAATCGATATCCCTAAAAGTATTTGTGCAAAACAAAGGTTACTTTGGGATAGTTCGCCGTTTACCGCCTGGCGTCATGGATCAAAATATGAAGCTCCTGATTAACGGTGACTTCTTCGGAAACCCGGTCAATAACAGTTTCCCAGGATGCTGGCTTTTTCCATCAGATCATTTTATTTTCCAGCGATTTCTATAGAACACGGGTCTTCTCTAACCTCACTTTGACTGTATTGTAGTAAAGCACGGTCAAGCCTTCAAATCCCGAGTCCGTACCCAGGATCAGCCAAAGGTTTCCTTCAGGATCGGTGTTGGCAGAAATGGGCCTGTCACTGTTCCCTCTCTGGATCAGTTGATAGCGGTACTCCTCGCCTTCAATGCCCACCGTACCGACATTAATCATGTCCGTTCCCTCCTGGGCCTGATTTCCCTTGTCGATGTTCATCCTCAGATAGTTTTGCACGGGTTCCTCTTCCTCCACCGCTAGGGGTTCTTCAGGGGTGGCTCCGACCTTGATGAACACGGAGCCTCCGGGACCTCCGCCGATACCGGGGGCGGTTTGCGGGTACTGGGAAGCCATTTCAATGTCAAAAATCACCTGATAGGTGGTAGAGGGCGAAAGCCCGGTGAGCTTTTTCTTTAGAAACATAAAAAGATCGTCACTTCTGTTGTGTCCCTGTATCCGGATGGAATTTCCCGTGGCATCCGTTTCTTCCGGCAGCGGGGAGTGGCTGATGTCCAGTTCATAAATGTCCTGACCTTCCACAGGCAAGTCAGCAAACCCACCGATCCAGCCTTCCTCGTTTGCTTCAAACGTATAGTTCATTTCAATAATGTCGGGGGTTGGTTCCTTATCCTCGTCCTGGCAAGCGGCAAGTGGTATCAAGAAAAGGCCCAGGGGAAGCCATTTACTTAACGTCTTTTTCATGACAGTTTATTTTATAAAAAACATTGGCCATATTATTCAAGGATTATACCACGGCTCTTGTTGAAAAAAGTTTTGCTTTGGGTCAAAAATATGCAAGTCCTACAAGCTGGCGGGGGAGGGGGGATCCCTTCAGCTCGGGGCGCCGCCTCGAGCTTCGGGGTATCAGGGTTTCAGCCTGTCGGGGCGTGGAGTTATCAGGTATCCCCAGCGCCCTGGGTTATTACATGCTTCCTGGCAATTCCGGAATAGCCTGACAGGCTTTCACATCAAACCTGAGCCATCGCTCTGGGCTACTTATCAGTATAACAACCTCAGCCTGTAGGGCTGGAAGGGACGGTGGTATTAATTCAATTTAAGGTTTCAGGCTACTTTAATATTGCTTCCAATTTTTTTACTAATTCTTCTGGCTGGTTTCTCATAGGATAATGGTCTATGTGAGTAGTCAAGCTAACACCCGTATTAGCCAAGTGAACTCTTTCACCAAGTCCTGTTAAGGTGGGGCGGAACACAATATCACCTTTTGCAGATAAAATAGAATCAACTTTCGCATATTCCCAACCACCACCCCAGGCTCCATGGACAAAAAGAAAAACCCTGGGTTTATTAATGACTTCCGATTCAACTGATTTGGGTTCTAATCCTTCCTTACATCCCATAAAAAGGGTGAAGGAAATAGCTAAAGAAAAAATCCTTTTCATACAGTCTATTTTTTGGAATTATCTTTGCAAGATAAAAGATACTAGACCTATTTAAGTATTGATGGTCGCAATTTTTTAGAAGAAGAAATTTTTACCCGATCATCAAGCTTATATTAAATTATTCTCCGTTGAAAATGAGGTTCCTACACTTAATTGTAAGTTTTTTTCAACACATATTTTGCAAATATCGGCAGATAAGCTACCTTTGCATCACTTCAAAAGAGGAGTTATAGTTCAACTGATTCATAAAAGGAGTGGTAGTTCAGCTGGTTAGAATGCCTGCCTGTCACGCAGGAGGTCGCGGGTTCGAGTCCCGTCCATTCCGCAACATTAAACCCTAGCAACTTGATCTTCAAGTAGTTAGGGTTTTTTGTTTTTCCCGGGGTTCAGTTGGTTAGATGCCTTTTCCGTCCCGAGTACTTGGGAAGGTCGCGGGTTCGAGTCCTCCCGTCAGCGCTCCATAGATTCTCAATCAAACTTCAGCCCCACCGAAAGAGCCTGAAATAATCCCGATATAACGACTTTGGAGTCCCGTAGGGACGCAATCTTTGTAGAAAGGATAGACCGCGCAGGCCGGAGCCCCATAGGGGTGACATCAATTAGTCATCATGGTTAAAGAAAAGCGCTAAAGCATAAAAGTAGCCGGTATGGCGGCAACAAGCATATTCTTAATAATCTGTGCATCCGTGGCAAAATAAAAGTGCCACAAATGCTCGGAGATGATCACGAATTGCCCCGCCTGTGTTCCCGGAGGCACTTTTCAAGCTTTTCTCTGAAATTACGTTTCCCTCCTTTCAGATTATTGTTGAACTATGGAGGAATTGAGGAACATTAAGAATGGACCTTAAGGAACCTTGACTGCTCAATGGCGTTAGAACGCCGATGACGCAGATACCGACAGCGCAGATTTCCGCGGATGTTACCGGCGAGTATCTGCGTCTGAAAATCAGCGTTATCCGCGTTCCATACACTTCAGTCAAACTTCAGCCCTACCCGAAACAGCCTGAACTAATCCCGATAACCCCGATTGCCTTTGAAAAAAATCCGGGACGCGGTGATCGGTTTTTCGAAGACGATGAGTATTATGAACCGGCGATTATTGAATGGACCAAAAACAGGATCGTATTCAGAGCTAACTATGAATCTAATAGCCGTCAGCCAACTGTCCGGATCTTTATCAGGGGAAAATTCTATACCGTGGAAAAAGCATTCACCTTCAATCCTTCAGAACTTGCCCCGGGACAGATAGTTGAAAGTGAAACTGGCATCAGTATGGAGTCAATGCCCCTTCGGCAGCAATTCATACGGAATATGCCGATGAAAATACCATTAGAATCGGAACATACAATAACGGAGGGCCACTTCCTCGTGACGTTAAGTTCTGGATGAATAACGGATATGACCGTTCACGACACCACGGAACCGTCGTAATGACCACATCCACGCTTCCCTATATGGATCTTTTTTCCGTATTCAAAACGAAAGATTATTCCCTGAACTTCGGCAGGGCGGTCAGTATGGAGGGTGAAGCTTATTTTATTTGGAGAAACCAAATCATAAATTTGATGCCTCAGACCAGAAGCCTCAACAGGTAATAAATCCCTTTTTAAATGTGTCCAATCTGGCCAGTACTTTTGCGATATCCTCACCGAACGGTAAAGTATATATTGGATCCCATGATAGGGATTATGATTGGCAATACATCAAACTTTATGAATTTGACGGGGGCATCAATCAGCTGACTGAGTTGCCGAGGGTTCCCCATGGAGTCGTTACTCCCAAATATGTATATGCTACTGACCAATACCTGTATATTGAGGGCGGGCTGGCGGATGTTGAAGTGACTGACCGGTACCGGTATAATCTGCAGACAGGAATTTGGGAGAAGCTCGCTAGAACACTCCCTTTGACCGGCTATAATAACGCGATGAAACCGTTTCCCTATAAAGGAGGATTATACTCCTTCGGACAGGTGAATCTTGATGATCCCTATAACAGCTTACAGGTCTTTAACCCCATCTCGGAAGTATGGGACTTGGTTAAAAAGTTTGAAAAAAACGGAAGCCTGGCAACTAATGAGCCCCTGCTGATCGGGAATGATCTATACCTTCTTTATGGGTGGGAAAACCTGAAAGTGGACATGCGGACCTATGAAGAACAAAAAATCACAAACCTGGGTCAGATTGCCGGCTTCTATCTTTGTTATAAAAGAGCAGCATTTTACTTCCAATTTGGGGATACGCTGAGATTCGACACTGATCTTCTGATTTAACAAGGTCGCATTATAAATACTAATTTTTCAATATTAATTATTTATCCAGTTTTTAACAATACCCCCTATGAAACAGAATGTAATTTTATTATGCTCCATTGCCTTTTTATCTCTTTTTGCCTGTAAACAA
>DATGOS010000426.1:0-9025 GCA_035305725.1 Cyclobacteriaceae bacterium | reverse complement strand
AGTCCATGGGGTTCCGGGGCCATCCTTTGCAGGCATTGCGGCTGCCGGACGAGAGGGTGCTGTTGGTGTATGGCTATCGGCACAAACCCTACGGCATCCGGGCCAGGATTTTGAATCCGGAATGCACGGATTTTGCCACTGCCCCCGAATTTGTCATCAGGGATGACGGTGGCAGTACGGATATCGGGTATCCCTGGGCCGTAATGATGGACGGGCAGCATGTACTGGTTACCTACTATTTTAATATCGATGAGGGTACCAGACATATTGCGGGCTCTATTCTGCAACTTGAATAGGTGTTGTTCATATTGACGGTTCCAAACCGTATGCCAGGCACAGTGCTCATGGACGGTGGAAAATAGTATCATGATTCAAAAGAAAAGTAACAGCAAATGTCGACAGCATCCATTAGTTTTAATAAATAAACCTGGCTTATGGAATTCGAAACGGAAACAAATGAAATTCAGGTTGGTGTCGTGGGTTTGGGGCTGATGGGCAGCAGCATTGTTGTTGCCTTGTTGGTGGCCGGACATCCAGTCAGCGGTGTGGCACCCCTACCCGGCGAAGTGGATGGCGCCCTGCAAAGAATAAAATCCCATTTAAGGCATTGCCAGGAATCCAATTTGTTGTCGCAGCCCATTGAGTCTTACTTGGAAAGGCTTACACTGTCCGAAGATTACCAAATCTTGAATAACTGCAGGTTGGTTCAGGAATGCGTGGTTGAAATCAAGGAAATAAAAGCGGAAGTATATAAAAAAATACATGAGGCTACCCGGGAAGATGTAATAGTGTCCAGCAATACCTCCGCAATACCCATAAGCATGCTTCAGGAGCTCAGTCCCGTTCCGGAACGTTTTCTCGGGATTCACTGGGCGGAGCCTGCCTACCTGACCAGGTTTCTGGAGATTACCAAAGGACAACAGACTTCTGACGAAACGGGTCAATGGGTATTTCAACTGGCCCATTCCTGGGACAAAGAACCTACGTTTCTGCAAAAAGATGTGCGTGGTTTTGTGACGAATCGTTTGATGTATGCAGTGTACCGTGAAATTTTTCATTTGATCGAAAAAGGCGAAACAAATCTGGAAGACGTGGACAAGGCCTGGCGGTATGATGCAGGCTCCTGGATGACTTTTATGGGTATATTTCGAAGAATGGATTACCTGGGACTGGAGGATTTTCCACAGATATGCAGGAATACTTTCCCGAAACTAAATAAGATGACCAGGGTGCCCGAGGTCATGCAGACCATTGCGGATGAGAGGGCCAGGGGAATTCAGGACGGCAAAGGTCTCTTTACTTATTCCGGGGAGGAGGCGAAGCATTGGGAAGAAGCCTTTGCGGCATTCAACAAGGACATCTTCAGGCTGGCCGAAAAGTACCCCTCCCGACCTCTAAGTGACAAATCTGAAATTCAACAGGGTGATGATAAATAAAAACAGTCATGTATTGGTAGCCGGGACAGGTAAACTGACAGAAGGCATATTGCTTTGCCTCTTGCAGGCCGGACACCATGTTTGGTGGCTTCAAGCTATGCCAGAGTCAGGTCTTGCACAGGCTTTGCCTGAAAGCATTATGGAATTTGACACCTTTGATCCAGTACAAAAGCCGGAGGGAATATCAGGGCTGAAACTTGCGGTGGCCGTGACACGGGAGGACCTCCAGCAAAAGGCCGAGATGGTGGCATTCCTTGAGCAATCCCTGGCCCCGGAATGCCTAATTGCCATCAATTCCGAAAGTATCCCCCTAAGCCAAATACAGCAAGGTGCTTCCCATCCCGGGCGGGTGCTTGGCTTGAACTGGGCTGAGCCCGCACAAACGACCTTTTTTCTGGAGGTGATCAGCAATAGTGCCAACTCCAAACAGGAAATCACTGACCTGGTCACCCTGGCCAGGGAGGGGTGGGGCAAAGATCCCTATGTTCTGAACAATGATGAAGGGATCCGTGCGCGGCTTTTGGCCGCGCTGGTCCGGGAGGCTTTCTCCCTGATTGAAAACGGCTACGTGGGCGTGGAGGATATAGACAGGGCTTGTAGAAATGACGCGGGCTATTATTTACCTTTTGCGGGAAATTGCCGGTACATGGATCTCATGGGCACCTGGGCATATGGAACTGTGATGGCTGACTTGAACCCGGAGCTCTCCAATGCCACCCACATTCCGGATTTTTTTGAGCAAATTATTGCGGAAGGCGGAAAGGGTATGGCAAACGGCAAAGGATTTTACAATTATAGTGAAGAAGACAAAAAAAATATACAGGAATCATTCCTGCAGTTTAGCCAGGAGATCAGGGACTTGATGTCCAAATACCCGTAAAGTGCAATGAAACCGGTGAACCGGAATTTATTCCTGATTTTATTCGTCGATGCCGCCGTCATCCCTGCTTTCGGGTTTGATCCTTCGTATGCGTTGCTCATTAGCGCAGGTATTGTGGGCATCACTATATTCCATACAGCCCTGGGTGGCTGAAGGCGGTGGTGCTTGCGGATGTTGGGCAATCCGCAGTGTAGTTGGGAGGAGCATTAATGACAAAAGGGGTCGTGAGCCGGCTTTTTGGTTCATTCATCTCCTGGATACTTACAACTTAGGACAGGACTGGCCGAGCAGGGCGGCAACAAATCAAAGATCGTGACATCATGATAAAAAGACCTTTGGGCAAGACAGGCATCGAAGTTTCCGAAATAGCCTTTGGCGGCGTGGAGATTGGCATGCCCTATGGCATAGGCGTACGCTCTGAGACAGACATGCTCAGGCAGGATGAGGCCGTCAACCTGCTGCACCGGGCACTGGACCGGGGCATCAATTTTTTTGATACGGCCAGGATGTATGGCAACAGCGAGGTTCTGATGGGGCAGGCTTTTAGGGGAAGGAGGTCCCAGGTGGTTTTGGGGACCAAATGCAGGCATTTCAGGGATCAAAATGGTCTTCTTCCCGTAGATAAGGAACTTCCGGGGATAATCTTCCGCTCGGTGCAGGAAAGCCTGGATGCCCTGCGGACTGATTACCTGGATCTGCTGATGATACACCAGGCAGATCGGGAAATTATCGACAACGAGGCCATAGCGGATGCTTTCCTGACGTTGAAAAACGATGGGAAAATCCGAGCCATGGGCGTCTCCACCTATTCGGTAGCCGAAACCCGACTGGTCCTTGAAAAAAATATTTGGGACGTCATACAGCTACCCTTCAACCTGATGGATCAGCGGCAGGAAAGCTGCTTTGAGGAAGCTTCGAATAAAGGTGTAGGATTGGTGGTCAGGTCAGTATTGTTAAAGGGGCTTCTGAGTGACCGTGGCCAAAACCTCCCGAAGCCGCTGGAAAAGGTTGAGCAACATATCCGGCAATTTGATAGGTTAAGGGAAAGCTTCGGCTGGAACCTGCCGACCCTGGCGACCAAGTTCGCACTTTCCTTCAAACAGGTATCGTCAGTTTTGGTGGGAATTGACCGGGAGCAGTATCTTGACGATGCCCTGCATGCCGGTGATGGGAGCTATCTGGATAAGCAAGGTTTGGCAATGGCAAAAGCCCTTGAATTTTCCGATCCCGGGTTTATCAATTTGCACCACTGGACTAAAATGGGCTGGTTGACTTAAAGCCAGCACATTATGAAATGAATTGGTTATTTTTGGATAGATTGCGTTGGAAACACTTTACGTCATAGTGCACTAAAATATAACAAAGAAGTTTACGACAAGTTCGGAGAGAAGGACCGAATCATTTTGTTGGCGTGTCCAAAATGATTCAAATGGGAAAGAACCGTTAAAGAGCAGCATAATAAGAAATTAATCACCCATGAACGTAAAAGAATTGTTAAGCCTCAAAGGAAAGGTAATTGTAGTGACCGGTGGCTCGGGACTTTATGGAAGGTGTCTCGTGGAAGGACTTGCCGAAGCAGACGGCACTGTAGTGACCACCTCCAGGGATCTGGCCTCCGCGGAGAGCACCGCAATTGAATTCCGGGAAAAGGGACTGGACGTGCATCCCATGAAGCTGGACCAGGGCTTGCCACCTTCGGTACAGGAGTTCAAGGAGGAGCTTTGGGATAAATTTGGTAGACTTGACGTATTTGTCAACAACGCCGTGTCCAGACCCATGAAAGGCTACCATGCTCCCATGACGGCATTTGGTGAATCCATGCGTGTCAATGCCACGGGCATGATGGACCTGCTGCGTGAGCTGACCGCTTTGATCGAAAAGTCCGGGGGAGGGGCTGTGATCAACATAAGTTCTATGATGGGCATGAAGGGTCCCGACTTGTCCAACTATGAGGGCACTGATATGGGAGATCTTCCTCCTGATTACTTTTTTCATAATGCGGGCTTAATTAATTTGACTAAGTTTATGGCCAAGATCCATGCGGGCAAAAATATACGGTTCAACTGCATCAGCCCGGGAGGGCTGTTCAATCACCAGCCCCAGGCTTTTTTGGACAACTATTGTAAAAAAGTCCCCTTAAGAAGAATGGCCAACAAGGATGACATCAAAGGACTGGCGGTATTGCTGGCTTCAGACGCGGGAGCATACATTAACGGGGAAAACATCCTTATGGATGGGGGGCTGAATGCATAGAGCTAAAGAATCAATTAGGGACAATTAAAGGATAATCACATGAAAAAAATCGTTCATCCCCAGAGGGATCCTTCTTTTGTAACAGGCGCTTATTCCGATGCTGTTTTGGTAGATGGCTTTTTGTTTGTCAGCGGACAGGCTTCTGTCGATTTTTCAACCTCAAAATTCGTACTGGGCACCATAGAGGAGGAAACCAAAAGAACGCTGGATAACATAAAAGCCATTGTGGAAGCCGCTGGAGCAACCATGGACCATATAGTAAAATGTACGGTACATCTGGCGGACATCAAGGAATTTGACCGGTACAACCAGGTCTATGCAGGGTACTTTACCAATATAAAACCTGCGAGAACCACTGTCCAATCGGTGTTGGCGGAAGGCATTAAGGTGGAGATTGACTGTATCGTGAAAATCCCTTCCTGATAAGAGGAATGAGAAGACTGATCATTGACGGGCACCTTGACCTGGCCATGAATGCCATTGAATGGAACCGGGATCTTTCCCTGGACTTGGACCAGATCAGGCGTGGAGAAATGAACATGAGGGACAAGCCCGACCGGGGCCGGGGAACAGTGTGTCTGCCTGAATTGAGAAAAGGCCGGGTCGGCATAGTGGTCGCTACCCAGTTGGCCCGGTATTCCCCCCCGGAAAGCCCGCTGGCGGGATGGAAGTCCCCGCAGCAGGCCTGGGCGATGACCCAAGCGCAACTCGCCTGGTACCGGGAAATGGAAGCACTGGGAGAAATGAAGCAGATCTGGGACCGGTCGGACTTCGATGAGATGGTCCGGCTTTGGCAGGATGAATCGACAGCGGATGCCGAAAAGCCCGTGGGTTATATCCTTAGCCTGGAAGGGGCGGACTCGTTGGTAGATATTTCCTATTTAAAACGCGCCTATGCCTATGGCCTTAGGGCGGTAGGCCTTTCTCATTTTGGTCCCGGAAGGTACGCTCCCGGGACGAAGACAGAAGGACCGCTTTCAGCGGAGGGCGTTGCTTTGCTGCGTGAAATGTCCCGGTTAAAGCTGATCCTGGACACCACGCATCTGACTGATGAGGGGTTTGCCCAGGCCATGGACCTTTATGACGGTCCCGTTTGGGCCAGCCATTGTAACGTCCGGAAAATCGTACCCAACCAAAGGCAGTTGAGCGATGAACAGATAAAACAACTGGTAGACCGGGGAGCTGTCATTGGCGGAATGCTCGACTGCTGGGCGATGGACATACGGTTTATTGATACGGTGTCGGATCCCTGGCAACTGGATATAAAACTGGAGCAGCTTGTGGATCATTGGGACCACATCTGCCAATTGGCAGGAGACAGTCTGCATGTGGCCATAGGCAGTGACCTGGATGGCATATTCGGGACAGAACAGTCTCCCTGGGATCTGAATTCCGTGGCTGACCTTCAAAAATTCGAGTCCATCCTTGAAAAAAGAGGCTATAAGGACAGCGACATTGACAATATTTTTTATGCCAATTGGTCCAGGTTTTTAAGAAAGGCCCTGCCGGAAAGGATGGAAGACCGTGAGTAAGGTGCGGGAGGGATTTCTTGCGGGAGCCGCACAAGTTGATATCACCCCTCCTCTCGGTACGGTAATCAACGGGGATTTTGTGGCGCATATTGCCACGCAAATTGATGACCCCCTTTTTGCCAAAGCGCTGGTGTTAAAAAGCGGAAATGTCCAGTTGGTGTTTGTAGTAGTGGACATCTGTGTGATGGGGAAGGAATTTATTGACGAAGTAAAAAGCCTCATTGAACAGGGTCTGCGCATCAAATATCACCAAATCATGATTTCCAGCACCCATACCCACGCCGCGGGTTCCGTGGAGGAAGTGCATCTGGCAGGTGCGGACCGTGCTTACAGACTTAAACTTCCCAGGCTAATCTTTCAGGCAGTGAAAAAAGCAAAGGCACGCCTTCAGCCTGCCCAGGTTGCTTTTGGCGGTATTGATGCGCCCGAACATGTTTTTTGTAGAAGGTATTTTATGCGGGAAGGATATGAGGCATTGAATCCTGTCACGGGTGGCCTGGATCAAATCAAGACGAATCCCTTCGGAGCGGAAAAGAAAATCATAGAGCCTGTGGCAGCGCCGGATCCCGAGCTGGGATTTATGGCCGTAAAATCAAGGGAAGGTCAATGGATCAGCCTCCTGGCCAATTATTCTTTGCACTATGTGGGGGATTGGGACAACGGGACCATCTCAGCGGACTACTTTGGCTTCTTTTCCAGGGCAATCGGAGAAAAATTACAGGCCGGGAAGGAGTTTGTAGGGATTATGAGCAACGGCACCAGCGGGGACATCAACAACTGGGATTTTCCTGGCCAATCCGGCCAGTCCCAGCGGAACTTTGAAAAGAGCCGTAGGATCGGAGCGGACCTTGCCGGAAAAGTGACTGATGCCCTTTTGGATCTGCGCTGGGAAACTGACCCTATTCTTCGGGTAAAGTATGGAGAACATGCGGCATTCCGGCGAATGCCCTCTACGGAAGGACTGGAGCGCGCCCGTGGGATCGTGCAGGAGGGGGGATTTGAAAGGCTGGTTCCCGACAGGGACGGCTGGCGGAAAATTTATGCGCGTGAACAGGTTTTGCTGAATGAGTTTGATCCCGTAGCGGTCTGTCCCCTGCAGGTGTTTAGGATCGGAGAGGGCATGGTAGGGGGATTGCCGGGAGAGTTTTTTGCGGAGACCGGCCTGGCGCTAAAAGAGGTCATGGCGGGCAGACGCTATTTCACCATTGGCCTAGCCAACGGAAACGTCGGCTATGTGCCGCCCCGGAAGGAACTTGACCGCGGCGGCTACGAAACCTGGCGGTGCAGAATCAGTAACCTGGAAGCAGGGGCGGAGGAAAAGCTCAGGCAGAGGATGCTCAGTCTGATGGAGGGGCTGGAGTAGGTCGATCAGCAGACCTTTTATTTCAGCCTCCCTTTACCTCTTCCCCTCATAAGGCATGTAAATCACTTTCTTCATATCAAAAAACGGATCAGCGAAATAATCCTCCAGATGGTAAGTCACATAAGAAACATGCAGGTCCTCCATTTCCTCATCCACATCCCCGCCTTTTAGGTAAAAGATGCCGTTGGGAAATTCATTGATGTCCTCCCGCTTAAATTTGTCCTTTACCCAGGGATAGAAATTGGACATCTGCGTGACCGCCCGGGCAATGATAAAATCATACCTCCGCACCAGGTCTTCAGCCCTGGCTTGTTCCGCCTCAACATTGGAAAGGCCAAGGCGCTTATACACATCCCGCACCACATTGATCTTCTTTCCAATGGAGTCCACCAGATGAAAGGCAACTTTGGGATAAAGTATGGCCAGCGGAATGCCGGGAAAGCCACCGCCGGTGCCGAGGTCCAGGACTTTGGTTCCGGGTTCAAATTCCATGACTTTGGCGATTCCCAGGGAGTGGAGGACATGACGGGTATAAAAATTTTCGATGTCCTTCCTGCTGATCAAATTAATTTTTTCGTTCCATTCCTGATAGATCGGCCCCAACTGTGTGAACTGTGTTTTTTGCTTCTCGGTAAGGTTGGGGAAATGTTTAAAAATGGTGGTTACCTCCTGATTCATGGTTAAATATGCTTGTTTTTACCTTGGGCTATTTCATATAACAGTTCCCTTGAACGGTGCAGTTGGGCTTTCACCGTGCCCAACGGCTTGTCGAGTTCCTGCGCGATCTCCTCATAGGAGAGTTCGTCAAAATAGCGCAGTTTGACCAGCTTCCGGTACTTCGCGGGCAGTTTGTCCACAAAAATCCTGACCATTTCCACCCGTTGAGAACGGATGAATTCATCCTGTGGGTTGTTTTCGTCGTCTTCAATATCAATATTTACGGCATTGCCGCCGTCATCCGTGAGTGTATTGTTGAGGCTCATGGTCTTGAGCTTCTTTTTCCGGATAAAATCAATGGCATTGTTGGTGGCGATTCTAAACAGCCAGGTGCTGAAGGTGTAGTCCTTCTTGAATTTGTGCAGATTCCTGAATGCTTTGGCAAACGCTTCCATGGTCAGGTCTTCGGCATCGTCCGCATCCCTGATCATCTTCAGGATCATAAAATAAACGGCTTTCTTGTACCTTTTCATCAGGGTGGCGTAGGCTTGCTGGTCCTTTTCCTTTACCGCCCTGTCGATCAGTTCAAAATCCTCTATCGCCTTGTCCGAAAACCCTCGCTCGTTTATTTCCATTTAATTTCTTTTGAAAGGTATCCCTTAACCCCCAGAATCCAAAAATAACCTAAATACGGCAAATCGAAAAACAATGACCAGGGGACCTTTCCGTTCCCTTCCAGTTTCTTTTTGGCGGCCGAAAACACCCCCATTTGTGCCACGGCCCGTAGGAGTGTAAACCCGATGACGGTTGCAATTGGTTCCCAAGTATTTGCGGATATTAGGAGCAAAAAAGCACATAGCCAAAAGATTAAATTGCTGGCCATATAGGCTCCGATTTTAAGTTT
>DATGOS010000425.1:0-4351 GCA_035305725.1 Cyclobacteriaceae bacterium | reverse complement strand
GGCCAGCCTCATCCGGTGGTTGCTGCTGGAGCCGTTTACGATCCCCACAGCCTCCATGGAAAAATCACTGCTGGTCGGCGATTTTTTGTTTGTCAGTAAGATGCATTACGGCACCAGAGTACCCCAAACCATCATCCAAATGCCCCTCACCCATCAAAAAATTTGGGGTACGGACATCCCCTCCTATTCCGAGGCGGTGCGGCTTCCCTACTATCGGCTTCCCGGGTTTACCGATGTAAAAAGGAATGATGTGGTCGTGTTCAACTATCCTGTTGAATTTGAATATCCCGTGGACCTGAAAACCAACTATATAAAACGGGCGGTGGGGATTCCCGGCGATGTAATCGAGATCAGGGATACCCAGGTATATATAAACGGGGAACCTGGCGAAAATCCGGAACATATGCAGTTTTCCTATGATGTATTGACCAACAGGCCCCTTAATGCGGACTTTTTTGACCGGTTCGGCATCAATCCGGACAGCTATTACCCCTTCAGGGACAATTCCGGCTATATGGTTTTCGCCACGCAGGAGATGGTTGAAAACCTGGAGAAATCACCGGCCATCTCCTCCGTAACCCTGAGGGCCAGCCAAAAAGGACAGCCGGATCCCAACATCTTCCCTGAGGGATCCAATTATGAATGGAACAAAGACTTTTACGGGCCTTTGGAAATTCCCGCTGAAGGCTGGACCATAGATATGACGGAAGAAAACATCATCAAATACGGCTTTACCATCAAACACTACGAAGGACACGACAACGTCGAAGTCAAGCCAAACGAAATCCTGATCGACGGGCAGAAGATGGATACTTATACCTTTCAGCAGGATTATTATTTTATGATGGGCGACAACCGCCATGATTCACTGGATTCCAGGTTCTGGGGATTTGTGCCTGAGGACCATATCGTGGGGAAAGCCTGGTTTTTGTGGCTGTCACTGGAAAAACACAAAACCATGTTCAATAAAATCCGCTGGGACAGGTTCTTCGACGGTATTGAATAACCGGGAGCTACCAGTCAATCCCCCCCAGCCCTCTTTCCTGAAGGTAAGCATTGGCTTTGCTAAAATGGCCACATCCAAAAAAGCCCCGGTACGCAGAAAGCGGGCTGGGATGGGGGGCATAAAGCTTCAAATGGTCTTTGCCTGAAATAATCGATGCTTTTTTCTGTGCGTACGAACCCCAGAGCATGAACACAATGTTCTTGCGCTCTTCGGCCAATATTTTAATGGCGGCGTCAGTGAAGGTTTCCCAACCAATTTTTTGGTGGGATCCCGCCAAGCGCGCACGTACGGTCAAGGTGGCATTCAGCAGCAGCACGCCCTGTTGCGCCCAGCGTTCCAGGTTGCCATGAGGCGGAACAGGCACGCCAAGATCCCTTTTGAGCTCTTCAAAAATGTTGGATAAGGAAGGAGGAAAGGCAACACCCTTCCTGACCGAAAATGCCAGCCCATGGGCCTGACCCGGTCCATGGTAGGGGTCCTGCCCCAAAATAACTACCTTGACCTGATGAAAAGGACAGTAGTCGAAGGCATTGAAGATTTCCCTTCCCGGGGGATAAACGGTGTTGTGAGCATATTCTGCTTTTACAGTGTCCACCAGGGACCGGAAGTACTCTTTTTCAAACTCACCTGACAATTTTTCCGCCCAACTTGCCTCTATTTTAACTTTCATTTACAACAAATAATTTGCACTTACGATTTAATACTTTAATTTCGACCGGGTATTCCGCTCAAACAACGCGAACAAAATGGTAACGGCGATTACAGAAGGCATAAAGGTAAGCATTGAAGTCAATTATCAGGCTGACTTTTCCAATCCAAGTCAACAGCATTTTGTCTTCACCTATAAAGCCACCATAGAAAATAACAGCAAATCTACCGTGCAACTGATCCGAAGAAGGTGGGAGATTTTTGACGCGGGCCAAAAACATCAATTGGTGGAAGGAGAAGGCGTTGTGGGACAACAGCCGGTGCTGGAGCCGGGCCAGTCCCACGAGTACGTGTCGGGGTACAACCTAAAATCCGGGCTTGGAAAAATGAGAGGAAGCTATTTCATGGAAAAAATCGTGGACGGGAAAGTGTTTGAAGTCAAGATCCCCGAATTTCAGTTGATCGCCGATGTATTTGACAACTGAGGGTGAAGTTCAGCCTGTTCCCTTTCTTACAATACCTGAAGTATTTTCTAAAAAAGGAAGACAAGCATTCGCTGCATTCTCCTTTTGTTTACGGGTTGTATACAGGTCTGACTAAATACCTTTCCGAAAACATCAGCAGTTTTCCGGTCATAGAACAAATGCGGCAGGAACTGCTGAAAGACCAAACGATCGTCAGTATCAATGACCTGGGCGCCGGATCCCGTTATTTTTCTTCTCCATCGCGTAAAATCTCTGATGTCGCAAAATACAGCTCCTCCTCCAGGAAACACTCCTTGCTTTACCAGTACTTCTGTTCTCTTACTCCCGCACAAACAGTGGTGGAGCTTGGGACAGGCCTGGGCCTGAATTCCTGTTATCTTGCGGAGGCCACCAAGGGAAAATTATTTACCTTTGAAGGTGCGGAAGCTTTGCTGGAAAGGACCAAAGAAAATTTAAAAGTCTATGACAATATAGAGGTAGTGGCGGGAGACATCACAGAAACTTTGCCCGGCTTTCTTGAAAATGAACCAAAGATCGACTTTGCAATGCTGGATGCCAACCACACCTATGAGCATACGATCAGTTACTATCGCCAGCTTAAGGCGCATATCCACGAGACATCCGTTCTTATCATCGGGGACATCCATTGGTCAGAAGGAATGAACCGGGCTTGGAAAGAAATTATTAAGGCAGAAAATATACGGTTAAGTTTGGATTTCTATGAATGTGGAGTACTTTTATTTAAAACCGGACTTGAAAAAGAGGATTATATTCTGGACTTTTAACTTGGTCTGGAAATTGCAGAGAGAGAAAAAACGGTCTTAGAACCCGTTCCGACTAACTATTTAATAAGTGTGTTATCAATATGAGTACAAGCGAAGATCCTGGAAGCAATAAAAGAAGTGAAAATGGCAAAAACATCCTCATCATCGTTTTGGTGATCTTGGTGATATTAAGCGGAGTTAAACTTTATCGGGATTCAATTGACAGAACCCAAAAATCGGAGGAAATTTTAATCCTCTCCGAAGACAATTCAGAGCTGAACATGAGGCTTGATTCCATGACATTTCAACTGGACCTTAGGATAAAGGAAATCGAAAACTTAGGGGGAGAAGTGGATTCTTTGGTGGCCATTAAGGATCAGTTGATTGCGGAAAGGAATTCCGACAGAAAAAGAACAGCTGAGGAAATCGCCGGTCTTAACAAAAAAATTGACGGATATTCCAGGCTATTAAAGGAAAAGGACGGGGAAATCGTGCAGCTTCGCGAACTGAACCAACAACTCTACACGGAAAATAAGAACCTTCAGGAAACCAAGGCCGAGATCGAAGAAGAGGTGGTCAAGCTTAACATTAAACAGCAGGAACTGGAGGAAAAAGTGACTGTAGCCGCCACCCTGAAGGCGGAAAATATCGTCATAGCTGCCGTGAATTCCAGGGGCAGGGAAAGGACGGATGAGTTCAGAAACCGACATCTGGAAAGACTTAAGGTTTCTTTTAACCTGGCCGACAACAAGGTGGCCCAGGCAGGCACCAAGGATATATATGTACAGATTTTTACGCCCAACAACCAGGTGATTTTTGATGTGGCCAAAGGCTCCGGTACCTTTAATATAGACGGCCGGGAAGAGTTCTTCACTGCCAGCCAGGAAATTCTTTTTGACAACAGTCAGCAGCAGTTGACCTATTACTACGAAAAAGGCTCAGACTACGACCCAGGCATATACAATGTGAGAATCTACGCCGACGGCCAAGAAATCGGTTCCAAGACTTTTGAAGTAAGGTAGGACAGGGAGGTAGGTACTAGGTTCAATCTACCGGTTGTGGCGTGTGCGGTATGCGGTATTTGGTATGTGGTAGATGGTAGATGGTATGTGGTATAGGTGATATATCGATCTTCCAAATACCATATACTACATACTGTCTAAGTACCTCGCACTATCTTCCCCTGCAATTTGGTTAATAGCGATTAAAGAATTATTTTTGCGGTCTGTTTTAAATTAAAAAATTTAAAGATTACAGCATGTTCCAAAAAAATTATGAAACGGTATTCATATTAACTCCCGTTTTGTCTGATATTCAGATGAAGGATACCGTAGACAAGTTTGTAAACTTGTTAAAAGAAGAGGGAGCAGACGTTATCAATGTTGAAAACTGGGGGCTGAAAAAGCTGGCTTACCCGATTCAGAAGAAGAGCACAGGCTTTTATATAA
>DATGOS010000424.1:0-5987 GCA_035305725.1 Cyclobacteriaceae bacterium | reverse complement strand
GACAGTTGCTACCTGGGTAGGGCCAACAATGTCTATGAGGCGCCCCGGGACGTCATTCGGGCACTGGACCTGGAACTGGTGGAAATGAAGCGCTGCAAAACCCGGGGCCTTTGCTGTGGAGCCGGGGGAGCGCAGATGTGGAAGGAACCAGAGCCGGGAAGAAAGGACATCAATATAGAAAGAACCGAGGAAGCCCTGAACACCGGCGCCTCGGCCATTGCCGTCGGATGCCCCTTTTGCCTGACCATGATGTCCGATGGCATAAAAAACAAAAACAAGGAGCAGGAAGTAAAAGTCTTGGATTTGGCAGAACTGATAGCCAAAGACCAGGAACTCGATTAATCAAAGCCCTATTATCCCAAATAACAAATAACCACAACCAGTAACCAGTAACCAATTTACCAGTGCTTTTTTAAACCTAAATGAGAGGAGTTCTTTTTTTTGTCCTGCTGGCATTTTTTCCTGCCACATTTGGTCAACATGAAGGGTTTGAGACCAAATCAGTTCCGCTGGCTTTTGTTGCGGAAGCCCCTGGGGAGCATGCTTTATCACCAAATGAGGACTTACCGGCCGAAGCGCCGCCCTTCCTCGTCCACATCGGTCCGCCTGAGTTCCGTCCTGATGATCAGGTAGTTGTTCATTCAGGATTTTCTTTATTATACGATGAAGACCATGAGCAGGCGGCATGGGTTGCCTATGAACTCAGCAGCGACAAAACCCAAAAGAATTTCGGCCGCACGGACAAATTCTTGTCGGACCCTTTGGTCCTGACAGGCACCTCTACCCACAGCGACTATAGGGGCTCCGGGTTCGACAGGGGACATCTGGCACCGGCAGCGGATATGGCCTGGGAAGCCAATGCCATGGCCGAAAGCTTTTACTACAGCAATATCAGCCCCCAAAAACCGGGGTTCAACCGGGGAATTTGGAAAAAAATGGAAAGCCAGACCAGGACCTGGGCCATAGAACATGGCAGAGTTTACATCGTGACAGGCCCTGTTTTATCTCCGGGACTGCCCAGTATCGGCGCCAATAAGGTATCTGTGCCCTCCTTCTTTTATAAAGTTATTTTGGATTACGAAATGCCCGGCATCCGGGGCATAGGATTTATTTTTCCAAATGAAGGATCCAAAAAGCCCCTACAGGATTTTGCCGTAACCATCGACAGTGTCGAACGCCTTACCCGCATTAATTTTTTCCCCTTATTGGACGAAGCCCAGGAACAGTTGATCGAAGCAGCCTTATGTGTTGCCTGTTGGTCCTGGGAAGGGAACAATTAAACGTGGCAGCACCTAACGGTTCAGGTACCGGATTAATTTTTCCCGAAGCTTTTTCCCTATCCAGAAAAACATACTCCGCCCTTGCCGATCTGAATCACTATTCTTATATAATTTCCCAAGCTCACTGGCATACTCCGATTTAAAATTCAGATCTACGATTCGACAGTTCGACAATTCGTCACCCAAAAATGCCAGGTTATCCGTTTTGATGTTGGAGCTCAAGATCCAAGGGACTTCCTGTTAATTATTTGTTCTTATCTTTGATGCATTGGGATAAAATGCCTGTTGTCAGCCGTCTTTATCCCGGGGCAGTTGCCGTTTTTATTCCTGAAAACCGATATATGAAAGTTTTTATAAATAAAATTATTCCCGAAGAAGGGTTGAACCTGCTGAGGGAGGCCGGCGTCGAAATCACGATGTGGCAGGAAGAACGCCTTCTGAGCAGGGAGGAAGTCATAAAATTCTGTCTTGACCATGATGCTTTCTTAAACGTCAGCCAAAAAGGCGTGGATGCTGATTTTTTCAGGCAGTGCAGTCACTTAAAAGTGATGGCCTTGCATTCGGTGGGATTTGACAATGTGGATGTATCGGCGGCAACGCGGTGGAAGGTACCCGTGGGAAACACACCGGGAGTCCTGAACCGGGCCACCGCTGAGATAGCTTTGTTGTTGATGCTTACGGTTTCCCGTAAAGCCCTCTACATGCACAAAAAAATTGCGCAGGGCGGCTGGGGAATCAGCCAGCCTACGCAGGATTTGGGAATTGACCTCGTGGGAAAGACCCTGGGCATCGTCGGCCTGGGGCGTATAGGGGCGGAACTTGGAAGGATCTGCAAGCACGCCCTGCATATGAACATTATCTATTATAACCGCGGCACCAACCCTGAAGCGGAAAATGAACTGGGTGCCGTCAAAGTTCCTTTCGACGAACTGCTTGCCCAAAGTGACGTGGTCTCCGTACACACGGCCTTGACGCCGGAAACCAAAGGTATGTTTGGCACGGAAGAATTCAGAAAAATGAAAAATTCAGCGATTTTCATCAATACAGCAAGAGGGGCGGTTCACCGGGAAGCCGAACTTACCCAAGCCCTGGAGCAGGGGCTGATCTGGGGTGTGGGCCTGGACGTCACCGATCCAGAGCCCATGAGCAAAACCAATCCGCTTTTATCCATGGAAAATGCCGTTGTCTTTCCGCATATCGGATCGTCCACTACGGAAACCCGCAACGCCATGTCCCGGTTGGCCGCGGAAAATATTATAGCCGGATTACAGGGAAAACGAATTCCCTACCCCGTGAACCCGGAAGTGTATGACTAGCGGAACATGAAATTCACTGATCAAATGAACCGGGACGTTTGGCTGGACAGTTATCCGGAACGCATTGTGTCGCTGGTACCGTCACAGACGGAATTCTTGTTCGACTTGGGCTTAAAGAACCGTATGGTGGGCCTCACAAAGTTCTGCGTGCGTCCCAGGGGTTTTAAAGCCACAAAAACAATTGTCGGCGGGACCAAAAACTTTCACCTGGACCGTATCAGGGCGCTGTCACCGGACTTAATCATCGGCAACAAAGAGGAAAACGACAGGATGGGCATAAACCGTTTAGCCGACGACTACCCGGTATGGATGAGTGATGTCAATGACCTGGAAGATGCCTACCAGATGATGTACAGCCTCGGGGAGATCACTGGAAAAAGTGAAGAAGCCCAAAAAATCATAGAAGAAGTCTCCCTAAAATTCGCCAGGCAATTTCCTTCCAAAGGAACCGCCATATACCTGATCTGGCAAAACCCAATGATGGCGGCGGGGTCCGGTACTTTCATAAACGCTATGCTTGACATATCGGGGTTTAAAAACCTCGTCGAAGACAACCGATATCCTGAAATCAGCCTGGAGCAAATCAGGGAGCTTAATCCCGATTTCCTTTTGTTAAGTACCGAACCTTATCCATTTAAGGAAGAGGATGTCCTCCAATTTGGAAAAACCTATTCGAATTCCAAGGTAAGATTGGTAGACGGGGAGATTTTCTCCTGGTACGGAAGCCGCCTGCGGTTGGCTCCTGATTATTTTGCGGAATTGTTGCCTTAAGCGCCGTAATCCAATATCTTTCCTATCTTGTTGATTTCTGAAAGTTCCTGCCTGATCCCCTCCAGGTCTTCTCCCGCAACTTTTTCCCGAAAGGCCACAAGATTATTTATGTAAAGGTCGAGCGCTTCCAGCACATTGGGCTTGTTGTCAAGGAAGATCGGCGCCCAGGTATCGGGGGCGCTTTTGGCCAGCCGCACTGTCGTTGAAAACCCACTTCCTGCCATGTCGAGGATATGGCTGTCGTCCTCCATCTTGTCCAGCACGGTTTTGCCCAACATGAAGGAACTGATATGGGATAGGTGGGAAATATAAGCAAACTGCATATCGTGATCCACGGGATCCATAAAACGCAGGTTCATATTCAAGGCTTCAAAAATTTCATATGCCATGGCCTTTAAATCCAGGGAGGTTTTGTCCAGTTCGCATACCGTGAGCACCTTGCCATCAAGCAGGTCTGCTTTGGCTGCTTTGGGGCCGGAATATTCTGTCCCCGCTATGGGATGCACGGCGAGATACTGCTGCCTGTTTGGATGCTGGGCAATTGCCTGGCAGATACTTTTCTTGGTGGATCCAAAATCCATCACCAGGGTGCCCGGTTGCACCTGATCCAGCACCTGCTGCAAAATGGTTAAAATGGTGTTGATTGGGGTGGCAATGATTATAATGTCTGCATCGGGATCCGGAGTTTCCTTAGCTACTTCCACAATCCCCCTGGCCAAAGCCTCATTCAGGTTATCTTCATTTTTATCCATACCCGAGATCAAAATCTCCGGACGGCCTTTCTTGAGGGCCAGGGCAAATGAGCCCCCTAACAAACCCAAACCTATAATATGTGCTTTTTTCATGTTTTAAAATTTATTCTGGCCTGGTAGAGCCGTTCTGGACAACCAAGTCCGCAGGCCATATTATCGAATTATTTTTTTCGCTTAAGCTAACGTTTAGTTACTCTTTAGCCTGGTGATGGCCTCCTTGATTTGTTCTTCCGGCACACATAGGGAAAAACGGACATACCCCTGTCCATTGCTCCCAAAGATATCTCCCGGTGCTATAAAGATATGGTTTTGTTGCAGTAATCGGTCCACAAACTCCTTTGCATCCATGCCGGGGTGCAACTTGGCCCACACGAACAGGCCGCAGGTGTTGCTTTCAAATTCCGCTCCAATCAGGCTTGACAACTGCAACACCAGCTCTTTTCTTCGCCTATAGCACTGGTTTATATTTTCAAACCAGGAACGTCCCAGTTGCAGTGCGGCAACGGCGCCTTCCTGAATTCCCAAAAACATGCCGGAATCCATGTTTGTTTTTACCTTCACCACCTGTTGAAGGTATCTATTATCCCCACATAGCATCCCCACACGCCAACCGGCCATGTTAAATGTTTTGCTCAGGGAATTGAGTTCCAGGCAGTGGGACATGGCACCTTCCACAGCCAAAAGACTTTCGGGCTCCTCATTTAATATGAAGCTGTAGGGATTGTCATTTACCAACAGAATATCATGTTTCTGGGCAAAGCGTGCCAATTTATCAAGTACCGGCTTCCCTCCTATGGCACCTGTGGGCATGTGGGGATAATTGACCCACATCAGCTTTATCCCTTTTTCTGCCATTTTCTCCAACTGCCCAAAATCCGGCAGCCAGGCATTACCCGGCAATAGATCATAATAAACAGGCACCGCACCAAGTAAATTACTCACCGAGGTGTAGGTGGGATAGCCAGGATTTGGAAGCAGCACCTTGTCTCCGGGATTTAAGAAGGCCATGGAAATATGCATGATGGCCTCTTTGGAACCCATCATCGGGAGCACCTGGCTTTTTGGGTCCAGCCTCACCCCGTAATGATCATTATAAAATCCGGCAATGGCTTCTCTCAACGCAGGGGTTCCCTGGTAGTTTTGATACCCATGGGAATTCCCCTTCTGGCTGCAATCTACCAATGCCTTTGTCACACTGGGATCGGGAGGAAGATCAGGGCTGCCTATTCCCATATTGATCACAGATATACCTTCCGCTTTCATCAAAGCCACTTCCCGGAGTTTTTGTGAAAAGTAATACTCCCTGATGTTGATTAATCTGTCTGCGGGCTTGATCATGGTTGATCCTGACGGTTTAGGTACTCACCCAAAATTTTTACCGAGATGCCCCTTTTGTCCAGAAGATGTAGGGTTCTGGTATAATCTTCGGGTTTCTCAAATACCAGGTCAATAAAAAATGCGTATTGCCAGGGTTTGTCAATAATAGGGATGGACTGGATCTTGGTCAAGTCCAGGTTATTTTCATACATAAGGGTTAAGGTTTTTGCCAGGCTCCCTTTTTCATTGACAAGGATCACTTTCAAAGATGCTTTGTTGATGTGCCCGGTACCTGACTTTCCGTTGTCCTGTTCAACAATGCAAAACCGGGTCACATTGTTTTTAACCGTTTGTATATGGTCATTCAGTATCTCCAAACCGTAGTAATCAGCGGCGGAAGCGCCCGCAATGGCTCCAATCCCTTTAATGTTTTCTTCACTGATCCATTTTGCCACGGAAGCGGTGTCAAAATCCTCCACCAGCCGGATGTGGGGGTGGTTTTCAAAAAAGACCTTGCACTGCAACAAAGCCATGGGATGGGAACGAACCTC
>DATGOS010000423.1:0-3036 GCA_035305725.1 Cyclobacteriaceae bacterium | reverse complement strand
AGTGCCAGCAACTGTGAGGTATCCCGCTGGCCACATTCCTGGGAAAACCCGGAGTGGATAATCCACTCTTCCCGGAGCGGAAACCCATGGACTTTAAATGCATCCTTGTATCCGTTAAGCCTGTTTTCCGTGAATCGCTGCCCCTTAGGCCCGGCAATGTGTGCGATGTTTTTATATCCCTGCCGGATCAAATGGAGAGTTGCCTCATAGGCTCCGTTATAATCATCCTGCATCACCTTGGATCCATTGATGTTGCCCGTCCGGTCAAAGAAAACCACCGGAATCCCATGATCCGCGATTTCCCGGATATGCTCCGCGGAATCGCAGCAGGTTGAAATCAGGATACCGTCCAGGCTGGACAGAGAGAGTGCCCGCAAAATATCAATCTCCCGGTCGGGAGAATCATCGGACACAAACAGAATGATGTTGTACCCGTGCATATAGGCGGTTTTTTGTATCCCGGTGATGACGGTGGAAAAATAATAATTGGTGATAAACGGAAGGACTATGCCGATGTTATGGGTTTTGCCCTGGGAAAGGCCCCTGGCATTGTAGTTTGGCCGGTATTGTAACTCGGCGGCTTTTTTGAGCACTTTGGACTTTGTGTCGGGATTTACATCATAGGCATCCCGTAATGCCCGGGAAACCGTGGAGACGGATATGTTCAATTCCCGGGCAATGTCCTTGATGGTGATTAACTGTGCGATTGACATTCTCCCCTGCTTAATGTAACGAATAAATGCAATAAGTGAGAAAACGGAAAGGACCTTTACATAAATGGTTGGCGGACCGTAAATCAACTTCCAGGAGGAAGCGTTGGTGGTCCATTTTACTTATACCGGTCCGTTTTACCTTTAAATATAAAGGACGCCTGTCGGTCCATAATATTGTCAATTTATTTTTGTATTTTTTTGAAAAATTGAAGACAAGTGCATTTATTTAAGCATTAATGAAATTTTATGAAAAATAACCGGAGAAATTTCCTGAAGCTAAGTGGATTGACGGGTATCGGTATATCAACGGGTGCCATTTTGCCAACATTAGGCGAACAGGCCCTCCCCGAAACCGCTGTGAACGCGTTTGTTCCCGAAGCGGATCAAAGCATCATCGGACAATACGGAAAATGGGCGGCTTCCCTCAACGAAAAACGGATACCTTCGGATTCTTTTCGGGCAAATAAATGGAAGGACCTTGAAACCTGGAAAAAAGAAGCTAAACGAAAACTGGAGGAAAGGCTGGCCATTCCCGATCTGGGCCCGGTTCCGAAAGTCACCGTCCATAGGCGGTATTCCTTTGACGGTTTGGATATAGAGGAATTAAGTTGGCAGTTGCCTTATGGACAGCCCACCCAGGCGCTGGTTTTAAAGCCCCAAAATGCCCAGGGGCCCCTGCCGGGCATTTTGGGGTTTCACGACCATGGAGCCAACAAGTACTTTGGGAAAAGAAAAATTACAAGGACGGGCACAGACCAGCATCCCTTGATGCGGGATCATCAGGATCATTACTATGATGGTGCCGCCTGGGCCAATGAAATTGCCAAAAAGGGATATGTGGTGTTGGTGCCGGATACCTTCACTTTTGCCAGCCGTAGGGTGTTGCTGGAGCATGTTCCCCCGCGGCTGCGGCAGGGGATTGATGATAAGGATCCGGAAAATTCCGACAATATTGCAGCCTATAATAGCTGGGCGGCGGATCATGAACATATTATGGCCAAGTCCCTGTTTAGCGCCGGGACCACCTGGCCGGGCGTGTTTTTTGCCGAAGACCAAAAAGCGCTGGACGTACTTTGTGCCCGTCCGGATGTGGACGCCGACAGAATCGGCTGCGGGGGTCTGTCAGGAGGCGGGCTTCGGACGGTGTTTATGGGCGGACTGGATCCCCGTATCAAATGCGCCGTTTGTGTGGGCTTTATGTCCACCTGGAAAGATTTTGTGGTCAACAAGTCCTTTACGCATACCTGGATGACTTATGTGCCCATTAGCCCCAACGAACTGGATTTTCCGGAGATTTTGGGTCTCCGGGTTCCGCTACCCACCCTGGTGCTGAATGACATTGACGACGCTTTGTACACCATGCCAGAAATGGAGAATGCGGATAAAATTCTCCGGGAAGTTTTTGACAAAGCAGGCGCAGGCGAGCAATACCGGTGCAGTTTTTACCCTGGCCCGCACAAATTCGATAAAAAAATGCAGTCGGAAGCCTTTGACTGGTTTGACCGGTGGCTGAAGGCTTAACGTCGCCGACTTCCTGTTATTTGGCTTAACCGGGCAAAACTAAAAGTTAATTGAACTAGCAATTTTCAAAAAAATTGTAATATTTGTTTTTCCGGTTTATTTTAAGGATTCATACACCACTACCAGGTGTGGTTAAACATGGAGGCTTTTGCTTTATATTACTTTAGATGTCCTTATGAAACGAATTTGTCTGATAATAGTTTTGGGGTTCTTTAGCGCTTATAATCCCATACAGGCTCAGGATAAGGAAGACATGCTATGTGTGGGAAACCACTGGACCGAGGAGGAGGGAAAAGACTTCCTTAACGGGATGCGGAAAAACTATACCTCCGCAAGGGCCTGGAAAAGCCGTGCCAAAGAGATCCGAAAACAAATTTTGAAAGGTGCGGATCTGGAAAAATTCCCCAGGAAAAATCCCTTGAACCCCATCATCGGGGAGCCCCGGGTGTACGATGGCTATCAGGTCCGGAATGTTGCTTTTGAAAGCCTGCCGGGCGTGTATGTCACCGGCAGCCTGTACACCCCTGTGGGAAAAACCGGGAAAATTCCGGGCATTATAAGTCCTCACGGCCACTGGACAAAACCCGGCGATGTGGGACGCTACCGGCCCGATGCCCAAAAAAGATTCGCTTCCATGGCCCGCATGGGCGCCATGGTATGGGCGTATGATGCCGTGGGCTATGGGCAGATGGAGGAGATCGGCTGGGAACACCGGTACCCGGAGGTTTTGAAGTTGCAGCTTTGGAACAGCATCAGGGGTGTGGATTTTCTGCTTTCCATGGGGGCGGACCCTGACCGGATT
>DATGOS010000422.1:0-7457 GCA_035305725.1 Cyclobacteriaceae bacterium | reverse complement strand
GAAAATGGAGACACCGGTGTTTTTGACGCTGTCATTGGAGCGGATGGCATACATTCTACCGTCCGAAAATATATTATCAATGACGGGCCGCCCATATTCCGGGGGTATAATGTCTGGCGGGGAGTGGTAAAGGCGGATTTTGATAAAAGTTATGCCAGTGAAACCTATGGAAAAGGCCAGCGGGTAGGCATTGTTCCCATAAAAGATGGCGTATACGGATGGTGGGCGACCTGCAATGAAGCGTTTATGGAAAACGATGAACCGGAGGGAACACAAAACAAGCTCATGCGGCTTTTTGGAAACTGGCATCACCCCATTCCTGAACTGATCATTAATACAGAAAAGATCTTAAAAAACAGTTTGGCGGATAGGGTGCCTCGTAAAGGCTGGTCGAAAGAGAATATTGTTTTAGTCGGTGATGCGGCACATCCGACCACTCCCAATCTGGGACAGGGAGGTTGTATCGCTATTGAAGGAGCTTACCTTTTGGCGCAATGTATAAACAAATACGGATTGTCTTCCAGGGCTTATAGTCTCTATGAAAAACATCAGTTTCCGCGGGCAAAACAAATTGTAAATGAAAGCTTGCGTCTGGGAATACTGGGGCAGATTTCCAACCCCATCGTGATCGGTGTAAGAAATTTTTTCGTGAAAATAACCCCCTCATGGCTGGCCATGAAAATATTCAATAAACATTTTTCATATAGGGTAACGGCGTTAAAACTATAAAGAACAGCATGCAGAAGTGGAAAAGATCAGGGTGTTCCGCAACGAGCTATATTTATCATTTACCCCTATGCCGTTGAAAATCTGCTTTGCATTTTGCGATCCATCCGGGTTTGTGGTTGTTGCCTTTAAATATACCTTGTTCTGTCATAAAGTTCTACCCCACAACTGTTTTTAACCCGCTATAGTCATGCACAAAAGCCTGATACAGATTATCGATTGCGGAAACAGTCTGCTTGATCATATTTGTCATGGTAGAAACAGACACCTCCTTATTGCTTTGTCTGTGGCTGTTTTGATACAAATAAGCGATGACCTCCTCATAAAACTTATTGTTTTCATCCTGCCAGTGAACAGGAATTTCCGCGTTGTTGTCCAGGTGGCTATTGATGGTGTCCAGACGCGATTTTACAAAACGCTGTAATTTCCTGAGAACCTCTGTTCCTACAATATCTTCGGCTTCTGAAACCGCTTTGATGTTGTGCATCACATCTTTGATGTCTTTGGCACCATAAAGCACAAAGCGGAGCGCCATCATGTTGGCCGTGAGCTCCCGGTATTCTTCTGGATCAAGCTCCTGCGCCTGCAAGTCCGCATAGTAGGCAGTCAAATCATCATTCACACGTTTAATTTTTGCGTATTTTTCATTCAAGTTCCCGGTGCTTTTAAAAATGGACTTCCAATTGGATTTGGCGGCTTTTTTATCTACGCCGAAGCAGTCCAGGATAAAGTCGCTCGTAAGCCTATAGAGCCCGTCAAGTTCATCTTCCATCGCTTTAAGCGCGGCTTGAGGAACTTCTGCCGAAACCTTTTTAATAAACAATGTGTCGCCTACGGGTTCTGAAGCCTTAAACCTGTTTTGCAAAAATTTCACAAAAAGATCCAGGAGCGGCAAAAACAATATAATCCCGATGATATTTAGCAGGGTGTGAAACTGAACCAAAGCGATCAGATTGTCTTTTGTCTGAAACAGGTCAAAAATAAGGGCCAAAAGTGGTCGTAGCAGGAGGAAGACAATCAGGCAAGTTATCACATTAAACAGCACGTTAAACAGGGCCAGCCGTTTTTTATCGGCGGTGCTTCCTATGGCGGCCAATGCCATGGTGGTAGTCGTACCGATGTTGGCGCCGATCAGCATGGTCGTGGATTGATAGATATCCAGCAAGCCCGCATTTAACGCACTTAAAATGATCACGACCATGGCTGAACTGGATTGGATCAGTGCCGTAATCGCCAGTCCCAGGACCAAAAACGCCCCAAGCCCGTACCGGGAAAATGAGCTGATATCAATCTGCCCCGCCACCGCGTCCAAGGCGTCTTTCATATAATCCAAGCCCAGAAACAGCAACCCGAAACCCAAAAGGAAGATCCCTGTACTTTTTAACACGGGCCGGTTTGGCAAAAACATAGAAAATATTACCCCCACCACGATAAACGGATAGGAAAAATCCGCTATATCTATCTTAAAACCCAGGGCGGCCATCACCCATCCGCTAAACGTCGTGCCCAAATTCGCTCCCAAAATCACCCCCAGGCCGCTCTTTAGGCTCAGCATTCCCGCGCCCAGGAAGGCCAGCACCAGCAGGCTCACCATGGTGCTGCTCTGCAGGACGATGGTGAAAAGCGTTCCGGTAAATACACCTTTCCAACTCCGGTTGGTATACCGTTGTAATAATTGGCGAAAAGACTTCCCGGCAAGCCCTTTGATCCCGTCTTCCAGGCGGTTCATTCCAAAAATGAATATGGCCAGACCGGCCAAAAACATCCATAAATCAAAAGTGGGTTCCTGTAACATATGTGGTGTAATCGTTTGGTGCGGTGATTATAATGCTGGGAGCCAACATCGTAATTCCCGAGTTTCAGCGGTTATAAAACCTGTATTGGGGGTCGAATTTACCGATTTACATCAGCAAATAAAGCTAAAGCCGTCAATAAGCCGTATGACCAGATAGTAGGAGTAATGAATTTCTGATCTGTTCAATTTTCCAACAGAAAATTATAGCCAAGAAGAATGTTGTTTCGTGCAATGAATGGAATATTATCCAAAGAGAAACATCATCCATAAATTGTATGAATTATCCACCGAATTATTAAACCGGTCAACAGCATCAACAGTCCTGAAATGATTACCACACCATCCAGGGAGATCGCCATTGCCAGACAACCTGTAAGCCCCATTAAAGGAACGGCCTTTCCAAAGCGGCGATCCTCCTCCGGCTGTTTCAGCGCCGCGATATTGGTGATGCTGTAATAAAGAAGAATGGTAAAAGCAGCAGCAGCCAGAATAAATTCAAGGGTGCCAAAAATGCTTAGAAACAGGATGATCGTCCCTGTAAGAAAAATCCCCAGGTGGGGAACCTTATACCTGGGGTGTATTTTTTGCAATACCGGTAACAGATCCTTCCTTCTTCCCATGGCCAACATCATCCGGCTAATCCCCAAAATTTGACTAAGCAATACACCCAACATAGCGGTTGACGCGCCTAAGGCAACTACTACCCTAATTCCCGGCGTGGAAAGGGCATCTGCGGCTAATTGTAAGGGAGATGTACTGCCGGCCATGTTTTCCGCTCCCAGGACGCCAATGGCAACTATGGAAACGAGGACATATAGGATAATAGCGGCAATGATGGTGATCATCACCGCGCGGGGAATAGTAATTTCCGGATCTTTTACCTCCTCGGCCAGGGTGGCTATCCTTGCGTAGCCGGTAAAGGCGAAGAAGAGCAGTGCGGATGCTTCCGCAATACCCGAAATTCCGTAGGGCGCAAAGGGGGTGAAATTTTTTCCGTCAATCTCCGGAAAACCGCTTATAATAAAATACAGCAGGGAAAATACGGTGAAACTAACGATAGCCAGGTTTAATCTTCCTGTCTTTTTAATGCCGAACAAATTGGCAAGCGTAAGACAGATCACCGCCAGCACCGATATCATCGTCGGCGAGCCCAAGGGCACGAATTGGTAAAAATAACTTCCGAAACCTACGGCCACCACTCCGCCGGCAGCCAATTTGCTGAGGAGAAACATCCATCCTGCGGAAAAACCGAAGACGGGATGGAGCAGCCGGTATCCATACTCATAGGTGCCGCCCGACTGCGGATATACAGCGGCAAGCTGTGCGGAACTCAGCGCATTACACGCGGCAACCAACCCGGCGATCAGTAAACTTATAACAAAAGCAGGTCCCGAAACTCCCGCGGCAACTCCGGTTACTACAAAAATACCCGCCCCGATAATAGCGCCCAATCCGACCCCTACAGCATCCTTTAAGCTGAGTTCCCTTAGAAGCTCTGGTGATTCATTTTCTGCCATCTTTTGAATTCCTCGATAGCTGAAGATCCAAGGACCATTTTCCGCCTCCTTTGATGAGAAGGAAAAAGGAGCCCAGCCACAAAGCGAAATCCGTTCTCATTTCGTGCGCCATGCTCCAAAACCCGTAGATTTGCAGGTCACGCAGAACAAACGGGCCAAAACTTTCTCCAAAAGCAATGGGTATTTTGGTGGTTACTATGGCAACGGACATGATGACCAGGGTAATTATTGCTGCGCCTCGGGTAATCAGGCCAAGAAGAATGAGGATTCCTGCCAATATCTCAAAATATCCCACCAGTTCCCCCAACACCTCCGGCGCCGGAAAACCTATTTTTTCAAATCTGCCCACCCCACGCATTTCTGGATAAATAAATTTCTGAATCCCCTCAGACAAAAATACCGCCCCAACCATTATCCGGATAATGATCGTGGTTTTTGATGGGTCTGTTTTTACTACGTCTTTTAACATCTTTGGATAGGGATACGGGAAATTGTGCTACCCGCCTCATTCGTTAAACTCATTTGGGTATTCCACGGTTCCGCGCACTCCATCAAGCGAATTTTCAATTAATTCCATGACCATACAATGCTCTTTGGGTACATCAAAAGGAAATTCAATCCCAAACTTGTCCGCCTGCCTGTAGCCAAATCTAGGGTAGTATTTTGCGTGGCCGAGTAATACTATAGATGGGTGTCCTAATTCTCTTGCCTTTTTATGCGCTTCCCGGATCAACCTTCCGCCGACCCCTCTGCCCTGAAATTCCGGAAGCACAGAAACCGGTGCAAGGGCCAGGGAGTCAAATTCATTTTGACCATCCTTTATTTTCAGCTTGGTAAGCAAAATATGTCCTACAATTTTATCCCCCACTTCAGCAACCATGGACAGTTCAGGAACAAACGCCGTTGATTTTCTCAGTCTTTGAACAAGGAATTGCTCCCGGTGGTCGCTTAAGGCCAACTTTTCAAAGGCTTTCTTGATTAAGTCAAACACAGCATCATAGTCAGTCCGGTTCTCCTCGCGTATTTTGATTTCCATTGCTGTTTCATTGTTTTCGTCTCTCTGTTGTTTTCACCGCACGCGGTCAAAGGGAGAAGTGTCAAACCGAACATGGCGATCGTCTTCTTGATTTTTGGGGCCCCTTGCTACTGGTTGTGTTTTACGTAACAGTGACTGCGAAGGGTTTGCGGCTTTGCCTTAGGGTGGGATTAGCAGCACAAACTTTCAGATAGTTGTGCGACTACCCGGACCCAAGAAACAAAAAGAAGGCCGTCAGTTGTAAATATAAGGCACTTACATAATTTAAAACTAAACTTACTATGCCAAAGCCAAAAATAGGGATTCACATTTGGAGTGGTTAAGCCAATTTGCGAAAGGTCTGGAATTGCTCATCAGTGTGCTGAATAGGAATAGCGCTTAATTAAAGCCTTTTTGGTGGACGTTCTTGATACTTGGCGCTATCTATGTTTATTCTAGGAATTCTTTGTTTTTTTTTAGCTTAATGGTAATATCGGCCTCAATTGCCTTACCTTGCTGTCATAATTCC
Organism: Cyclobacteriaceae bacterium; assembly: GCA_035305725.1. Taxonomy (GTDB): domain Bacteria; phylum Bacteroidota; class Bacteroidia; order Cytophagales; family Cyclobacteriaceae; genus DATGMS01. The sequence continues at coordinate 1,875 of DATGOS010000422.1, read as the reverse complement.
ATCCGTTCCCTGAAATTTCTTTTATAGAAACGGAGAATAAAGCAAGCTTATGAGAATACCAGTTGATCGGCAGACTGCCAAAGTCAATCCAGATTCAAAACGTGTCATTGCCCGATTTTTCTTTAATGGGGAAGAGCGTGCCAAAGAAGTGATTAAAAGAGTCATGGCACTTAATGAGGAGAAAGTCTTTGGAATTATTTCTCCCATTTTACAAGAATATTCTAAACGTCACCGGAATATTTCTAAAATACTTAATCGGCATTTCGAAAAAATTTACAAATTAATTAAACCCTTTAACATAGACATTGAAGGGATTTCTGGTCAAAGAAAATTACTGATAGGATCCTATTTTACCCATGAATATTCTATCGAATCCGCTGCTTTTTTTAATCCTTCCATAGTAGAAGACCCTGATCAATCAGAGCTGGAGGACGGGGAGAAGCGCATTATCATTAGCTTTCGTGCTGTTGGAGAAGGCCATATTTCTTCCATAGCCTTTAGGAGGGCATTGATTGATAGGGAAAACAACATTCACGTGATTCCTTCAGGAAGTTATGTAGACGAGGCTGAAATTATCCGTAACGCCAAATATCAGAAGAAACTCTTCTTTGAAAAGGCCGCCGTTGAGCAGATTGATGCGGATGTGCTGAAAGAAATTGAGGGGAAAATAGGCGAAACTTTCGAATATTCCAATTTGAGGAAGGTCATTCTTGATTCACAAAAAATTGAAGAGGACGATTTTAAGCGGCTCAACTATGAAAAAATACTATGGCTTTCCGATTCTTATCATGAGTTAAGTTTTTCCTTGGATACCGATATTTCAGACCGGGTAATTTTTCCAATTTCGGAATTGGAACGAAAAGGTATTGAAGATGCAAGGTTTGTAAAGTTCAAGGAAGACAATGGTGAAATAACTTATTATGCTACTTATACCGCATTTGACGGAGCTATAATTATGCCCAAGCTGCTCCAGACCAAGGACTTCTATAATTTTACTATTAAGCCTTTGCATGGAAAGGGTGCTCAGAATAAAAATCTAGCACTTTTCCCCCGCCAAATCAATGGTAAATATGCCATGTTGTCCAGGATTGATGGATGGAACAATTATATCATGTATTCCAAAAATATCAACCTTTGGGAAGATCCAATCCAATTGCAAAGCCCGCTTCACTTCTGGGAATTTACCCAGATCGGCAATTGCGGTTCACCCATAGAAACGGAGCAGGGATGGCTTGTCATAACACACGGTGTGGGGGCCATGCGGAGATACTGCCTTGGGGCTTGTCTTTTAAAATTGGATGATCCATCCGTTGAAATTGGGCGCTTAAGGGAACCCTTATTGATTCCCAATCAAAATGAAAGAGAGGGATATGTGCCCAATGTCGTCTATTCTTGCGGGTCTATCGTCAACAATGGGAAACTAATCATTCCCTACGGCCTTTCAGATTATTCTTCTTCTTTTGCCACCGTCGACTTGAACACATTGTTGGACCGGATTATAACCGATTCGAGGGATCAATGATTAACTGATAGGCCGCAAGGTAATCCTGAACCATTTTCTCCTGGGAGAACTGTCTCTTTGCCCATAGATGGCAATCCATCCGATGAATACTGACCAATTGTTGAAGCGCCTCTACGGCCCCATCAACGTTATTAACTAAAAATCCGGTTTTTCCGGGCAGGATGAGTTCCGGCATCGAGCCTTTATCAAATGCTATTACAGGCGTTCCACACAACATGGCTTCAGCCACACTCAAACCAAAAGGCTCATGAAAATTAATCGGATGCAATAAAGCAGCCGCGTTTCCCAACAGTTCGTTTCGATGTTTCGGCCCGACATGTCCCACAAATTGTATTTTCTCATTTAAATGAGGC
>DATGOS010000421.1:0-3483 GCA_035305725.1 Cyclobacteriaceae bacterium | reverse complement strand
AAAGCTTCCGACCCATAATGGAGGCTTTACGGCAATAAAATTTGGTAAGTCCCATCCGGGGATGTACGCCGACCTGAGCAGCGACCATCCCATCGATTTGTGCCGCTATCAGGTGGCAAACTGCTACATGGGCCGTATTGGATTGATCAGTTCGGGTGGAGAGTCGCAGGGTGAGACCGACCTGGAGGAAGCTTTAAAAACCGCCGTGATCAACAAACGTGCGGGCGGTATGGGTTTGATTGTGGGCCGGAAAGCTTTTCAACGGTCTATGGAAGAGGGAGTAAAACTGTTGAATCACATCCAGGACATCTACCTAAACAAAGAGGTGGATCTTGCTTGAAAAATGAGAGGGCCTTGAGCCTTTGTTGACAGATCATGCGTGATAAGCGCTTATTTCGCACTGCTTTGCCACATTAAAAACACTGCATGAAAGGATTCCAAATTACGTATGAGGATTGGCAACCCGAAAAGCAAAAGCACAGAGAAGCCATTTGTACGCTGGGCAACGGGTATATAGCTACCCGTGGGGCCGCGGAAGAATCAGGCGACGATGAGGTGAATTACCCCGGCACCTACCTGGCCGGCGGCTTTAACCGGGCAAAAACCGAAATTTCGGGAAAAACCATTGAAAATGAAGACTTGGTAAATTTTCCAAACTGGCTTTGCCTGCAGTTTCGGCCGGGCAGTGGGGAATGGCTGGATCTGGAAACCTATAAGGTGCTTGCGTACCGCCAGGTCTTGGATATGAAAGCCGGGAAGCTGGAAAGGGACTTTCGCGTGGAGGATGCAGCAGGACGACGTACAGCCATCAAGAGCCGGAGAATAGTCAGCATGGCGGACAAGCATCTGGCCTGTTTGGAATGGACCTTCGTTCCGGAAAATTGGGGCGGATCCATGGAATTTAAGGCAGGTCTGGACGGAAACGTCATCAACAACAACGTAGCGCGGTACAGGGACCTGGAGAGCAGGCATCTGGAGCCTTTGGAAGCGAAAATTCTAAATGACAACGAGGTCCTGCTGTCGGTCCAGACCAGACAGTCCGGGATACGAATGGCCCAGGCGGCCCGCACATCGATGTACCATAATGGTCAGTTGATGCATCCGGAGAGTGTGCCGGACCTGAATGAAGGTTACATAGGACAAAAATTTAAAATGGAGGTAAGGCAGGGAGAGACGTACCACCTGGAAAAAATCGTGGCAATATTTTCCTCTCGGGACCGGGCCATCAGCGAACCCTGTGTAGAAGCCACCACACTGCTGAAAAGATCAGGCCGCTTCGAAGAATTACTGCTGGATCACACCCGGGCATTGGAAAGGGTCTGGAAACGTGCGGATATTGAATTTATAGACGGTGACCGGAACCAGTACCTGTTGCGCCTTCATATTTTTCATATTTTTCAGACTGTTTCCACCCATATTATCGGAATGGATGTGGGGGTGCCCTCCAGAGGGCTTCACGGGGAGGCCTACAGAGGCCATATTTTTTGGGATGAACTTTATGTTTTCCCTTTCCTAAATCTTCATTTTCCGGATCTCTCCAGGAGCTTGTTGATGTATCGCTATTACCGGTTGGGCGAGGCCAGGCATGCCGCCAGGGAGGCTGGTAAAAAGGGCGCCATGTATCCCTGGCAAAGCGGGAGCAACGGTAGGGAGGAAAGCCAGGTAATACATTTAAATCCAGAATCAGGAAACTGGTTGCCGGACAACACCCATTTGCAGCGTCACATTAATTCGGCCATTGCCTACAATATCTGGAATTATTACCTGGCAACTGAGGACCGGCAGTTTCTGTCGCTGTTTGGTGCCGAAATGTTCCTGAGCATTGCCTCATTTTGGGCCAGTATGATTGTCTATAACCCGGATCGGGACAAGTATGAGATCCATGGGGTAGTGGGACCGGATGAATACCATACGGCGTATCCGGATTCAGACCAGCCGGGTTTGAACAATAACGCCTATACGAATGTGATGGCCGCCTGGGTGATGCAAAAAGCCATCCGTATACTGGATTTGGTTGAAGAAACCAGGAAACTGGAATTGCTGCGGGAATTGGCCATTGGGGAAGAAGAGATTGAGCAATGGAGAGCAATCAGTAAAAAGATATATGTACCCTTTATTGAAAATGGCATTATTGCACAGTTTGAAGGGTACGAAAACCTTAAGGAGTTTGCCTGGGAAGAATACCGGGAAAAATATGAGGACATCCATCGGTTGGACCGGGTGTTGGAAAATGAGGGGGATTCACCGAATAATTACAAGGCCAGTAAGCAAGCGGATGTCCTGATGCTCTTCTACCTGTTTTCAAAAAGCGAAATAAGCGATATTTTCAAGAACCTCGGGATTGGTTTTTCAGAAGAGATGATTTCAAGAAACATCAGCTACTATAAGCAACGTACCTCACACGGGTCCACGCTGAGCCGGGTAGTGTTTTCCTGGATCCTCTTGAAGTACGACAAAGAACAGTCCTGGGAGAATTTCGAAACCGTCTTGGCCAGTGATTTCGAGGACATCCAGGGAGGAACTACCCCAGAGGGTATCCACCTTGGAGCAATGGCGGGTTCTCTGGATCTAGTCCAGCGGGGATTTTTGGGCATCGAAGTGGGAGAGGAGGCCTTGTGGATCAATCCTTTCAAGCTGGATCCCATCAAGAAAGTGTCTTTGAAGGTAAATTATAAAAGGCATTGGATTTCGGTTACCCTGGAAGGGCAAAAACTAACAATCACCTTTGAAGAAGGATGGGGCGACAAAGTAAACATTGGTGTATTGGACAAAGTTTACGAATTTGAGCGGAAGGAAGTAAAGGAATTTGAGATGCCCGGGTTGTGAGTTGTTTGTTACTGGTTATTTGGTAATTGGTTACTGGTTATTGGTTATGGGTTCACTGTTGTGTTAAAAACCAGACTTTCGATCTCATTGCCCTGCCATGATTTTGGAATATTAATTGATGGCAATAAGGGGTGATGGGTGTATTATTCGGGATCTGGATATTCCACCGCTATATTTTTTTCAGTGGATTAACAAATAGGATGCGGGACGCGTGGGCGGTTCGTTCACACACCGTCTGATGGGAGAGTTTGACGCGATCCCTTGCCTGCAATAAAATGAACTTCTATGGATATCGATCAGAAATTCCCCTTCCATAGTATTCCTGGCGAAGAAGCCTTGACGAAGCTCTCAGCCAAAGAAGGCGGCTTAAGTTCAAATCAAGCTGATCAGCGGCAGGAGGAATTTGGAAAGAATGTGCTTTCCGAAAAAGAAGGCGTCAATCCCGTTCTGTTGTTCCTTAAGCAGTTCAAGGATTTCCTTATCCTGATTCTTTTTATTGCCGCCGGCGTCGCCTGGTGGGCGGGGCATATGGCGGATGTGTATATTATTTTCGCCGTCATTTTGATTAATGCCATCATGGGGTTCACCCAGGAGTACCGGGCTGAAAAAGCCATTCTTGCCATTAAAAGTATGGGGCACAAAAATGCTTTCGTATTA
>DATGOS010000420.1:0-3891 GCA_035305725.1 Cyclobacteriaceae bacterium | reverse complement strand
GTCCTATGATCACCGCCCCTTGCTGGAGCAGGTCATTTAACTTCATCAACACCTCAGGCTGGATTTCGTATTCTTCGGCTAGTGCCAGAAGTTTGAAAGAGGCACCTGTATGAGGAATGACTAAATCCCCCTCCCGAACTTCCAGGCTCAGAAGGATTTCTGTGTTAATGTTTTCATAATCATAGCCTGCCCCCGCCGAAAAGCGGCCGTGTTTATGTCCCGCGTAATTGGGAATGGTGTCCCCGTAATAAAACAAGACATCCGCGGTGAAATTCGCCTCCTGAAGGATATAGGAGACCCTGGCTAAATAGTCGTTGAACGGCTTGATCTTAGGCCACCAAACCCTCTTATCGTTGTAGTGAGTGCCGGCATGGTAGACAATTCCCGGAACTCCCGTGCCTTTGGGATTGTGGGTGGAGCCGTGGACGACCACCTTGTTCATTCCTTCGGCAAAGGCTCTGTCGCCAATAGGCTTCATCTCAAATGGCCCTTCCTGCCAATGTTGAAAGCTCGTAAAAGCCTCCATTTCCACCATGCCTGCTCCGTAAATATTTGACGCGGACGATACTTCCTTCACTACCCTTAAAACATCGATTCCGTCCTCGTTGTATCTGCCATGGTTTATCCAAAACTCGCCCCTGGGGATGTCAAGCCCTTTTCCCAGGGCTTTCAGGGGTTCAACGGGAACATTATGTACCGGCAGCCCGGGACCCCCTGCTTCACTGTTGTTTTTAAGACCGTGGGCATTGCTGATTTCCTTCGACTTCATGTAGAAGTTTTGGATCATCAGTTCGGATAGGGTTTTTTGGAAATCGGCTCTAAAGCTGGACGTTGTGGTGGAAGGATATTCGGCATCCCCAAACAAAATGGGCAGGAACTTGACGACATCATAGCCGTTGAGTTCTTTGAACATTTCCGGCAGTGTTGGCGTCCAGGTAAAACCCCGGGCCTCGTAGCTGGCCATATACAGACTTTTCAGCGCCGATTCCCGCAGATCACCCAATACCGACTGCAGCCTGTTGATGATGTAATTGAAATGGAAGGCGGTGGCCTCCGCATCAAAATGGTCGACGATGGGACCAGCCGAAAATTTGCTGGGCAGGATTAGGTTTTCCCCAGAATTGGAACAGACATACCGGATTATTGTCCAGTTGCCATCCGGGGCATCCCATTCCAGCAATTCTGTGTCGGGATTAAAAAACTCCGAGACATCCCGGATTTTGCTGGTATCCGCATAGCCTGTCATCTCTGGCAAAGCCAAGACCGCGATTTCCTCTTTGTACACAGGCTTTCCATCTTTTCCATATTCGATCAGGCGCTTTCTGCCCCTGGGATCCACCTCGGGGATGTCCGGGAATGGAATTTTGACACTTGCCTCATCCCCGCCCTTTAAAGTAATTTTTGACTGGTAGATGGACTTGGCGGCATGTTGGGGCGGCAGCCAGTTGCCTCCGGCATTCCAGCTGCTTGCCGTGTTCAGACCTACCGCCAGTCCCAATTTTTCCGCTTCCTCGACTGCAAACCTGATGGTTTCCAGGGAGGCATCGCTGAGAAAAGCGGGACCCGTACCCACCAGTACTGTATCTCTGGAGCCTATTTCAAAAATGGTAAAGCCTGCAACTCCCGCATCTTTAAATGCCCGCAGTTCTTCTTTGAGCCGCACGGTGTCCACATGTCCGCCCAACCACCAGTGGTAAACGAGGGGATAGGCCTGGGAGGGCGGGGATTGAAATCCTTTACGAAACTGCAGATACTTTTCATCTTGCTGGGCATTTACCTGATGATGGGCTGGCAAGCCCAGCGCCAAAAGCAGGAATATAGCGGCGATTTTTGTTTTCATAAATTTACTAATAAAATATTTCTTCACTGTAATAGAGTCACCCAGATGACCTGGTACCTTCGGATCCTTATTTTTCACCAGGATACGACTAAGCTACCGGTGACGTGGTCCACTCTAAAATGCTTGCCGAATTTCGGATCTCCTTCCTCAAACGAGATCCGTCCGCTTTTCCAGGGATATCTTGCATTATGATAAGCATTGAAGCCCTCAGTCTCCACATGCTCCTCGGGGTAAATTAAAACCGAGGCATTGTCGAGACCGGTTATCTCATAGCGCTTGGTAATTCCTTTTTTTCACGGTGAAGTTCTGAATACTTGAAGTATTGGAATATGCTACTCCCCAAGTGAGTTATTTTTCAAAATTGGGAACGTCAAACTGCCCGACGGTTTCTATGGACTGGGTTACCAGGTACAAATGAAACCGCCCGTGTGTTTGCTTTAGGTATTCCCAAAAGACAGCCGGTCCCACTGCCGGCGCTCTAGGCCATTGGTAACGTACCGTATTTGGTGAAGGCCTGTCCAGAATATCTGCTTCGGTAAAATCATACAGCCTTTGGCTCTTACTGAAGTGCACGGAAAGATGGAATTTCTCCCGTATGGCCTCCTCCGGCAGGCGAACTGTAAGAATTGTTTTTTCAGGATCGCTGCTGGCCGAAACTTCAAACTCCTGATAAGAGGCCGTATTGATCTCATATCTCGGTGCTTTGCTCACTGCTCCACCGTAGTTTCCGTAGCCGAATCGATAAATCCGTCCCTGCATGCCGGATACATGTATCTCCGAAGAACCCGAAGTGCTTTTCTCCACCTGAACCTCCGAACCAGCATTGGTGATCTCCCCTGCGAGCTCCTCCACGCTGAGCTTTATGGGCTCCTGGTTGTGCAGAGGGTTCTGAACTGTATATATTCCTCCCTTCTCGTCCTTTCTGTGATAAACCAGCGCAGGAGAGGCTGACCTTATCCCCAAGGCAGTGTCAGGTTTAAAAAACACGAGGCTTTCACTTTGGCCAACCTTTTCTTTCACGGCATGTACGTTTCCATCATACCTCACAGGCAGGAATGGAAGTTCGTCCGCAAAATCCTCCGTATCCCTAGGGGAGGCATGCGGAAGCATTGCATAGGCATATCGGTCGTTTTTGGGATGGCTGCCATGATCCAGCCAGGCGGTAATTACCCTGCCCCTTACACGTACCATGATATCAGTAGGCGTAGGGAAAACTACCCCGATACTATCCTCCTGTAACCATAACCAGGGGACTTTTTTAAGTGAAATCTGTGTCCCTTCATTAAGTATAATCTGATCATCAGGAAGTTCAAGAATCGGTTTTTCGTTTACGCTGACCCATTGAAAAAGGGTAGTGTGGACAGGCTTATGGCTGACATCATCAGGCGCTGCGCTGGATGTAATGCCGCTACCCAAAGCCCAAAATCCCTGGGGGAAGAAATGCAGGGATTTTTGAGCCACATAATCTCCATAAGCGGGTTCCAGAATGAAGCCGGCGAGGCCTCCATCCTTCCAGCCCACACCGCCGGCAAAATTTGAGGTACCGAAGTTGAGGCTAAACCCAGTGGTGCTCATGGTCAGTTTATTGGGATCCCGCTTGAATTTTGGGTTAACGGGGTGTCCACCGATCCTGGAGGTTGTGCCCGGAAGATGTTCCATGTCAATTTCAGGTCGCATCTCACCGGCAGTGTACCATGATCCGCTTCCGTCGGTCCGCAGTATGTTGGTAAATCCATAGGCAAGGTTCCAGCCTTCTTCCCCTTCTCCGCCGTCTTCCCGGTTTAGGTACTCATAATCCTGTACACGTTCTGAGAACTGCCGAAACCCTACATGATAAGCGGGTTGTCTATACACCCCAATCTCACCGGTGGGCCAATAGCGAAAGCCCGTAGGTAAGGCGGCTGGTTGCCGCGGGAGCCGGTCCGCAAAACCGGCACTGGTAAGGGTTAATTCCACTTCGGGATTGGCGGAAAGCATGGCTAAAGCGGTATTGGTCATTTCTTCCCGGCGTTCATCTTGTATTTGCGCCAAAACAAGTACCGCTTCGAGTA
>DATGOS010000419.1:0-6708 GCA_035305725.1 Cyclobacteriaceae bacterium | reverse complement strand
GAGAAATGGCTCCGGCGATGCTTCACGCGGCTGCCTTTCATCCTGGCATCCAACGGATAGCACTTATCGAACCGTATTCCTCTTACCGATCGATTGTCGCAAATCGTTTTTATGACGTAAAGTTGATGTACAGTGTGGTTCCCGGCGCTTTGACGGCCTATGATCTTCCTGACCTGGCTGCCAGCCTTGCGCCCCGAAAAATACTGATCACTGGCGTCACTGATGGATACGGCAGGCACAACAACCTTGAAGCCATGGCAAAAGACACCGATGTCATCAACAAAGCTTATGCGCAGTCCAACGTAAGCGGCGCGCTGGAAATCATCCCTTTTACTACCGCGGAAAAATACAAGCCATACCTTATGGAGTGGATAAAATAGCATTGGATTTACCTGATCTCCGGTCCGGAACGTGACCAAGACCAAAGGGGCCTTCATCAGAGATTTGGCTTGATGAAGCCGGCTTATCTCAAAATAAGAAGGATAGAACAGAAATGGACCTGCCTTTTACAAAACCTGACTATGACAGTCCAACCATTAGCCAGTAGATTGGGGAACGTCTTGAATTGGATCTGCACCTGAAAAATAGAGACAATTTTTCCCTTCCGGGGAGTACCCCCGGAAGGGAAAGGGACAGCGTTAGGCTAACACGCCCCTTAATTTTTATGATAGCACCACTTTTACAGTTTCATTTACAGATGCCAAAGCTGCTTTTGCTGCTGCAATTCTTGCCGCAGGAACCCTGTAGGGTGAACAGGAAATATAATCTAGTCCTAAATTGTGGCAGAATAAAATAGAGGCAGTATCGCCCCCATGTTCACCACAAATCCCTAATTTTAAATTCCAATTCGTTTTCCGGCCTTTTTCTATGGCAATTTTCATCAATTCACCCACTCCATTTTGGTCTAAAACCTGAAAAGGATCATCTTTGAGAATCTTATTTTTTTGATATATTTTGATGAATGGTCCCGAATCGTCTCTTGAATAACCAAAGGTCATTTGGGTAAGGTCATTGGTGCCAAAGGAAAAGAAATCTGCATATTCGGCAATCTTATCGGCTATAATACAAGCTCTGGGAACTTCAATCATGGTCCCAATACTTATTTTTCCCAATACGGTATTCTTATCAGTTGACGTTATGACTTCTTCTAATCTTTCTCTTAACACGGATAATTCCTTTTCAGATCCCACTAAAGGGATCATAATTTCAGGTTTGGGTGAAATGCCAGTGGAGTCTCTTGTTTCCAGTGCAGCCAATATTATTGCCCTAACCTGCATCTCATAAATTTCAGGATATGTTATACCTAACCGACATCCTCTGTGGCCTAACATAGGATTACTTTCACTCAGATCTTCTACCTTTTGTTTTACTTCTTCATAGCTGAGATTTAATGCATTGGCAGTATTTTCCATTTCAATTTTGTCCTTCGGAAGAAATTCATGAAGAGGAGGGTCAAGTAATCGGATGCTTACAGGATATTCCTTCATTACTTTGAAAATTTCAACAAAATCGTCTTTTTGAAAAGGGAATAATTTTTCCAGAGCCGCCATCCTCTCAGGTTTTGAATTTGCAAAAATCATTTCCCTGACTGCCATTAATCTTTCAATTTTAAAAAACATATGCTCTGTCCTACATAGTCCGATACCTTTCGCACCGAACTCTATTGTTTTCCTGGCATCGATCGGAGAATCTGCATTTGCAAAAACTTTAAGAATGCTTTCTTCATCTGCCCAATTTAAAAAAGTGTTAAAATTATCTGAAAAGCTGGTTTGCTGGGTGGGTATATCCCCCAGATAAACTTTTCCGGAAGTTCCATCTATTGATATAACATCCCCTTCATGAATTTTTATATCATTAATTATTGCAAATTTTTGTTTTACATCTATTATTAAGTTCCTGCAATTTGTAATGCAGCATTTTCCCATGCCTCTGGCCACGACGGCCGCATGTGAAGTCATTCCTCCTCTTGAAGTAAGTATCCCCTCTGCACTATACATGCCGTTTATATCCTCAGCAGACGTTTCTGTCCGTACTAAAATTGCTTTAATCCCTTTATCTTTAGCCATAACCACATCCTCAGAATTAAAATAAACCTTCCCTGAAGCCGCTCCAGGACATGCAGGCAAACCTGAAGAGAGCTCTCGGATCGATTTTATTTTATCCTTATCAAACGTAGGATGAAGCAAATTGCTCAATTTGCTTTCATCAAAATCTAAAAGGGCTTTTTGTTTACTGATCACTCCCTCACGAACCATATCAACCGCAATATTTAAAGCAGCTTCAACAGTCCGTTTACCTGATCGCGTTTGCAATAAATATAATTTCCTTTCCTGTATCGTGAATTCTATATCCTGCATATCTTTATAATGCTGCTCTAATAAATGAATGGCTTCATTGAGTTCTTTATAAATTTCAGGAAATATAATTTCGAGTTCAGATATGGGTTCAGGTGTCCGGATTCCTGCAACAACGTCTTCGCCCTGAGCATTTAATAGAAATTCACCATAAATTCCCTTTGTTCCATTGGAAGGGTTTCTGGAAAATACTACGCCTGTACCGGAAGCATCTCCCATATTTCCAAACACCATCGACTGTATATTCACCGCAGTTCCTAAATCATCAGGAATATTGTTTATTTTCCTGTAGGTTTGGGCCCTTTCATTATTCCAGGATTTAAAAACTGCTTCAATTGCAGAAAGGAGTTGCTTTTCAGGATCTTGTTCCAGTGGTTTTCCTGTGTAGGTAAAGATTAATTCTTTAAAATTTACAATGATCTGTTTTAAATGTTCTTCTTCAAGTTCTGTGTCGCGGCTGATACTGTTTTCGCGTTTAATTTTTTCTAATATTAATTCAAATTTTGAATGAGGGACTTCATGTACTACATTTCCATACATCTGAATAAACCTCCTGTAACAATCCAAAGCAAACCGGTTATTTCGGGTTTTTTTGGAAAGAATTTCTACAGAATTGTCATTTAATCCTAAATTCAAAATAGTATCCATCATTCCTGGCATTGAAACAGAAGCACCAGATCTTACCGAAATAAAAAAACCTGAAGCGTTGGAAAAAGATTGTCCTGCTTTTGATTCAAGCCATTTAATCTTACATAAAATTTGTTCTTTAATTATATCATTTATTTTTTGCCCATCTTGAAAATACTGGATACAGGCTTCTGTAGAAATTGTAAAACCAGGTGGAACAGGTAAACCAATGTTCGTCATTTCGGAAAGGTTTGCACCTTTTCCCCCTAACAAGGATTTCATTTCTTTACTCCCTTCCTCAAAGGAAAACACATAATTTCTCATATAATCTCATTAAATTGGATTGTTTATATATCATTTAAAAATTTTTTTGCATCCCCAATGGCTTTATCAGTTATACATCAATGACTAAACAGCCAATTTTTTTATACCTCGGCAAATTCGAGTTTTAAAAATATCCTCCAGATTCAATAGCGTCCTGAATAAATTTGGTAGGGGCTAAGATTTTTGTCCAAAACAACGATTTTGGGTTTGCACCAAAAAGCCGCCTCTCCCATGGTAATATTACGTTGTTTTCGCAGATTATTAAATAGATTGACCGATCAATTTTTTCAAAGCCGGCAAAAGAGAAGCAGACGGACAAGAGCTGTAAGGGAATTGACAGCCGGACACATTTGGTCTTCATGCTTTTCTGCCATTTTTATTTTTGATTTTTATGGATTAGATTTCCGTAAGGTATTCCAAACACCCAAATAATGGAACAAGCTTCCGGTAAATTAGAAGAATCCAAAAAGAAGCATCATAATAAGATTCAAAATCTATTCAAAGACGATGCTGCCGCCTGGGATGCTTTCAAATCAGGGAATGAGTCTGCTTTTATCTGTATTGGAAATTCTACCGGGGGGACTATTTCCTATTTTGCCTCCGCAGTGGAAGAAAGAATCAAATTGGCGGTGGTTTCCTGTTCCTTTTCAACATATGAATCTTCATGGTTAAAATATCCCCATTGCTCCTGTGGCTATTTGCCCGGCGTGCTTGAAGTGGGTGACATGCCGGATTTTGCCCAATTAATTGCGCCGCGGGATTTAATAATCGTTGCCGGTGTAAATGGTCACCTGGCTGATATTGAAGGAGTAAGAAGGGGATATGAAATCGCTAAAGAAGCGTACGCGGAAGGCGACAATTTGGCAAATCTCAAATTGATCGAAGGGGATGGTGGACATCAGTTTTATCCCGACCTGGCCTGGCCGGAAATCAATAAGAGGAAGGAATAATCGGAGGTGAAGAAGATTTCAAATAATCCGGCACATCGGTGTTCATTTTTTGTCAGCCTGTTGATACATAAAATTAAATTTTATAAAATCATTTCAATCATGCTGGATTTTGTATAATATAGCTTAGGAATAGCTGCTGGGTCAGGTGATGCAGGGGATTAACGAGGCGCTTTATCCAGACCTTGTTCCTGTTCGGATTATCAATCCCGTTAATTAACCGCAAACTGAAATATCATGGAAAATGTTCTACGCACTATTGTTGGAATAGGAAAGTACTTCCTCTTCGTTTTTGTGGTGTCCCTGTTCATCCTGAATCCATCCCAGGCTGTGCCGTTCAATGGTTCGTTGTTGGCGGAGGTGTTGGAAAAAGATGCGAAGGTCGATGTGGTCATCCGTGGAACGGTGACCGATGAGCGGGGGGAGCCAATACCGGGAGTTACGGTGTCAATGTCCGGTACCGGAATAGGCACAGCCACCGATATGGACGGATGGTACAGTTTGAGCGTGCCGGAGGGTGCCACTTTGGTGTTTTCATTTATTGGCTTTGAGACACAGCAGATCATAGTCGGCAATCAGACGGTGATTGACGTGGTACTTGCCGAAGACATGACTTCTTTGGATGAGGTGGTCGTAGTCGGATATGGAGTTCAAAAAAAGGAAAACCTGACGGGTTCCCTGGAAGTGATATCCGGAACAGATCTGGCGAACAGGCCGGCACCGCAGACTTCCCAACTGTTGCAGGGACAATCGCCCAGTATGTTGGTGACCATGGGGCTGAGGGGAAGCGAGCCAGGTTCCGGGCAAAGTATCAAAATCCGGGGTTTGGGCTCTATTACCGGGGATGCCTCACCCCTCGTGTTGGTGGACGGCGTGGAAATGGACATGAACCTGGTGGATCCTTCTTCCATTGAAAACATCACGATTCTGAAAGACGCCTCCGCTTCCGCCGTTTATGGCTCCCGGGCGGCTTTTGGGGTCATTCTCATTCAGACAAAAAAGGGTACCGCAAGGCCGGTGCGGGTGACCTATAGCAACATTATCTCTGCCAACGTGCCGTATTACGTGCCTGACATGCTGGATTCCTGGACCTACGCGACGGTTTTTAATCAGGCACAGGAGAATGCAGGGTTGGGGCCTATATTCGGACCGGAACAAATGGACAGAATCCGCGGATATATAGACGGCACATATCCTTACCCGTACAATCCGGACCAACCCCCTTACAGTCAATGGAGAGGTAGGTGGGATGGTAACGCGAATGTGAACTGGACGCAAAAGTTTTTCCGGGACTATACCATTCAGCAAAAACATAATATTAACCTCGAGGGCGGCAATGAGAAAACCCAGTTTTATACCACCATCGGTTATCAGGACCAGCCCGGTACAATCACCTGGGGTAACGACCGGTACAAGAGATATAATATTCTGGCCAATGTATCTACGCAGGTCACCGACTGGGCGAGATTTGATTTTAGCGGGCGGTTTGCGAGAACCGAAAGGGATTACCCCAACGGGGGCGTTTGGGATGACCGGAGCGGTTATTGGATGCATTTCAACATCTTATGGCCTACCATGCCGGAATACAATATCGACGGGTCCATTCATAACCCTATTCAGGTGGCTTTGATGGAAGGGGGAAGGGTGCTGACCAATAACAACCATTCCCGTTTTTCCATTGGCACTGAACTGGAACCTATCAAAGGATGGACCACCAATATAAGGTACAATTATACTTACCGGGCCGGAACCACCACGAACACCATGTATCCGGTAGATACCAATGTGCCTAACGGGACCATTGGAAACATTGGCTATCCCCAGACCGGCTTTGAAGAGGAACTGCGGACAGGGCATTATTCGGTGCTCACAGCCTATTCGCAGTACCAGAAGGAAATCAATGGGCACTATTTTTCCGCAATGGCCGGGTATGAACATGACTATGATTTCAACCGCAACCTGATGGCCGAGGGCTACGGCCTGATTACCGTGGAGGTACCGTCGATCAGCACGGCATTGGGAACCAAGGAGGTTCGTGATGTCATCAACCATTGGGCTACCCAGGGTATTTTTGGACGCCTTAACTATAACTTTCAGGAAAAATACCTGGTGGAATTTAGTGCGCGTTATGACGGATCTTCGCGATTTGAAAAGGGCCAGCGTTGGGGTTTCTTCCCCTCCGCTTCCGTGGGATATACCATTTCCAATGAGAGTTTTTGGGAGGGCATTGAGCCCTATGTTCCCTTGTTGAAGCTGCGGGCGTCGTATGGTTCGCTTGGAAATCAGACCATCATCGGAAGCCGTATTGTTCGTTCTGGGCAGGCTTTCCAGGAATACATGGATCCCAATGTCGCCAACTACCTGTATCTTGAGGAAATACCCATTACGCCCTTGCTGGGTCGGCTGATCGACGGGGTGCGTCCCGCTTATGCGGATATGCCGGGAATACGTTCTGA
>DATGOS010000418.1:0-4945 GCA_035305725.1 Cyclobacteriaceae bacterium | reverse complement strand
GAAAGCCGTAGAAGAAATGTATGATTTTTATCGGGAAAATAGGCCCGAATTGTTCAGTTTGATCGAAGACATCAGAAATTATGAATGAATATAACCCCTATACTTTTAGAAGCAGATTAGACAAAGCCGTTGGTTTTCTGTTGGTCGTCATTTTGGGGATCATGGTGTTGAACGTCACCTGGCAGGTGGTATCGCGCTATGTTTTCCAGGCGCCAAGTTCTTTTACAGACGAACTTTCCCGGTATCTCCTGATATGGCTGGGCATGTTGGGCGCAGCGTATGTGGCCGGCCAAAACGACCATTTGGCCATCGATATCCTGCCGCAAAAGCTGAAAGGAAGGAAAAAAATCCGGTTACAGATTTTTATTAGTATTGTAATTATTGCCTTTGTCCTGCCTGTAATGATTCTTGGCGGATCAAACCTGGTATACATTACCTATGTGTTGGGGCAAAAATCCGCCACTCTCCAGGTTCCGCTGGCTTATGTTTATGCCATTATCCCTCTGAGCGGCCTGCTGGTCGCGTATTACCAAATAGCTGATATCATTGAACTGTTAAAAAACGAACCCGCCGATTAAGACATGGAATACATAAGCATCATTGTACTGGTTGTAATTTTTGTTTCTTTAATGGCTTTAGGGGTGCCGGTGGCCTGGAGCTTGGGGTTGTCGGGATTTATAACACTTATTGTAACGGTGGCTACGGTACCTTCGGCCACCACCATTGCCCAGCGAATGGGGACGGGATTGGACAGTTTTTCCCTTTTGGCGATTCCTTTTTTTATACTGGCTGGGGAAATCATGAACCGGGGCGGCATTGCCAACCGGTTGATTAATCTGGCCAAATCCATTACCGGAAGGCTGCCCGGAGGATTGCTGTATGTAAACGTGATTGCGGCGATGTTGTTCGGCGCCATAGCAGGTTCCGCCGTGGCGGCCGCTTCCGCGATCGGCGGTATTTTGGGTCCAAGAATGGAAAAAGAAGGTTACCCCAAAGAACTTGGTGCCGCTGTGAACATCACCTCGTCCACTACCGGTCTGATTATTCCGCCCTCCAATATCCTCATTGTCTATTCCCTGGCTAGCGGCGGGGTATCCATCGGAGCCTTGTTTGTGGCAGGGTATCTGCCCGGCCTGTTTGTCGGATTGCTCCTGATGCTTACAGCCGCTGTATTTATTAAAAAACATAATCTTCCTCCTGGTGAAATGACTTCCTGGAAAGAACTGGGCGTAAAGTTTTTTAGTGCATTTCCGAGTTTAATGTTGCTAGTCGTTGTGATCGGAGGTATTGTAATTGGAATCTTCACGGCAACCGAGGCCTCGGCCATTGCGGTAATCTATACCTTGGCACTTTCTTTCTTTTATAAGGAACTGAGGGTAAAGGATGTTCCCGCCATCTTATTAAAAGCGTCGGAAACTACCGCCATCGTGATGTTGCTTATTGCCACCTCTATGAGCATGTCCTGGGTAATGTCCAGTGAGGATATCCCCCAATCCATCAGCAATGCCTTGTTGACCCTTAGTGACAACAAATTCGTCGTGCTGATCATGATCAACCTGATCCTGTTGTTTGTAGGTCTGTTTATGGATATGACACCGGCGGTTTTAATCTTCACGCCTATTTTTCTTCCCGTGGTAGTGTCGCTTGGGATAGACCCCATTCATTTTGGTATCATTATGGTAACCAATCTTTGTATCGGGATTTGTACCCCCCCTGTGGGCTCGGTATTGTTCGTTGGCGTGGGGGTAGCCAAAACCACTATTGCAAAGATTTTCCTTCCCCTGTTGCCGTTTTTTCTGGCCATGGTCTTCGGCTTGGTTGTCATTACCTTATGGCCGGAGATGACGCTATGGCTGCCTTCCCTGTTTGGGCTGTAATCGTGGGATAGGATGCGGTCGTGAGGCGAAAAGCATGAATCCCTGGTTCGCAAGTTGGAGATTTATGAAAACATAAAGCATGGAAATAACGGTTGAGCTGTTCTTGTTGGGTATATCCGTACTTTTTTTTCTAAGCATTCTGGCAGGAAAGGCGGGATACAAATTCGGCGTTCCTGCCTTGTTGTTGTTTCTGGCCGTTGGCATGTTTAGCGGCAGCGATGGACTGGGCATAGAATTCCAAAATCTGGGTACGGCGCAGGCCATTGGTACCATCGCTTTGTGTATAATTCTATTTTCGGGAGGATTGTCCACCAAACTGGAGGAAATCAAACCGGTTGCTTTTCAGGGTGTTCTGTTGGCGACCTTAGGCGTCTTATTAACCGCATTGTTTACCGGATTTGTGATTTGGTGGACATTGGGTTGGACCCATGAAGGGCTGGCAGTGGGCTTTGCTACTTCATTACTTTTGGCTTCCACCATGGCGTCTACCGATTCTGCTTCGGTATTTTCTATATTGCGGTCAAAAGGGCTACACCTCAAAAACAACCTTCGTCCATTGCTGGAGCTTGAAAGTGGTAGTAACGACCCCATGGCTTATGTGCTTACCGTGACGATGATTAACCTGGTCATGATGGAAAGTACGTCAAACTATTGGGTGGCCGGCGGCATGCTGTTGCTGCAGTTGGCGATCGGCGGTTTGGCGGGTTATGCTTTGGGGAAACTGGCGATCCAGTTGATCAACCGTCTGGAGATAAACAATCCCTCCCTTTATCCGATCCTGGTGGTTACCTGCTGTATCTTTATCTTTTCCTTTACCTATTTTATCCAGGGCAACGGCTTTTTGGCTGTTTATATTAGTGGACTGGTAATCGGAAATTCACGGTTTGTCCACAAGCGATCCACGTTGAATTTTTTTGACGCCTTTGCCTGGCTGAGCCAGTTGTTGATGTTCCTCACCGTGGGTTTGTTGGTTAATCCGCGGGAATTGGTGCCCATTATCCTGCCCGGGTTGATTATCAGTTTTGCCATGATTCTCTTTACCAGACCCATCAGCGTCTTAATATGTTTGCTTCCTTTTCCTAGAATGCATTTTAAGGATAAGGTTTTTGTGTCTTGGGTAGGATTGCGTGGGGCAGTGCCTATCATTTTTGCCATACTTCCGTTGGCCGCAGGCGTACCGCATTCCAATCTCATGTTCAATATTGTGTTTTTTTGTACCCTGGTTTCTTTGGTGGTACAGGGTACCTCGCTGTCAAAAGTGGCTACCTGGCTTGGGCTTGCCGAAAAACCAAGTGAGATAAAGCGGCTGGAGGAATTTGATATGGAATTTTCCGATGATATCAAGTCTGTGACCACGGAAATCAACATTACTGCCCAGTCCCTGAAGAGGGGCAGTCATCTGATGGACCTGCCCTTGCCTGACAAGACCCTGGCGGTATTGGTGAAGCGGGATGGTAAATATTTTGTTCCCAAAGGAAAAACCGTGTTGCAGCAAGGGGATAATTTGTTGATCATTACGGATGACCACACCGCGTTGATGGAAACCCTCAGAAACATGGAGAACGTGGAATAGGGATAGTGGAGCGGGTGCGGGATTACCCTTCGCCGAAATTAAAGGCACCTCCACAAGCCGTCTGTTCAGGACTGGCCGTCCACGATCCTGCCGTCCTGCATCTGGAGCATGCGGTCGGCCATTTGGGCCAGTTCCTGGTTATGGGTCACAATGACAAAGGATTGCCCAAATTCCTTTCTTAGCTGGAAAAACAATTCATGCAGGGACTGCGCACTTTGGGTATCCAGGTTGCCACTGGGTTCGTCGGCAAATATGATCTGCGGGTTGTTGATTAATGCCCTGGCTACGGCCACGCGTTGTTGTTCACCGCCCGACAGCTCCGATGGTTTGTGCCGCAGGCGGCTTTCGATGCCCAGAAGTACCGCCAGATTCCGGGCGTTCTTTTTCAGTTCGCTTTCCCCCCGTCCCGCAATCAAACCGGGGATCATAATGTTTTCTTCCGAGGTAAATTCCGGCAAGAGGTTGTGGAACTGAAAAATGAACCCGATTTTGGAGTTGCGAAAAGCGGCCAGTTTATTGCCGCCAAGGAGGGAGAGGTTTTCCCCTTCAACAATTAACTCACCCCGGTCAGCCTGGTCAAGGGTCCCTAAAATGTGGAGCAGGGTACTCTTGCCCGCCCCCGACGGTCCCACGATGGAAACGATTTCTCCGGATTGGATTGTAATGTCCACACCCTTAAGTACATGTAAATCGCCGTATTTCTTGTGAATTCCCGTGGCTGTAAGCATAAGTGACAAAATGATTTTCAAATTTAGAATTATTTATCGGTAAAGTGCCCAAATTGACAAAAAGACGCGGCCATTCCTTGAATAATCGGCCTTAAGCCATTAACTTCGTGCAAAAATTTCAACAGGATGAATATACACGAGTACCAGGCTAAGGAAGTTTTAAAATCCTACGGAGTTAAAATCCAGGAGGGTATCGTAGCTGACTCTCCAGAATCAGCCCTGGAGGCGGCGCGAACATTAAATGCGGAAACCGGTACTTCCTGGTATGTGCTAAAAGCGCAAATACATGCGGGAGGACGTGGGAAAGGAAAAATTCAGGAAACGGAATCCCGTGGTGTGGTGCTGGCAAAAAACCTGGATGAAGTCCCGGAAAAGGCAAAAAATATTCTCGGTGGCACTTTGGTTACCATTCAAACTGGGGCCGAAGGCAAGAAAGTAGGAAAAATTCTGGTAGCTCAGGACGTGTATTATCCGGGAGATTCCGAACCGAAAGAATATTACCTCTCTATATTGCTGGACAGGGCCAAAGGATGCAACGTAATCATGGCTTCTACTGAAGGAGGGATGGATATTGAAGAGGTAGCTGAACAGTCTCCTGAAAAAATCATTAAGGAATGGGTAGATCCATTGCTGGGGTTACTGCCCTTCCAGGCCAGAAAAGTTGCTTTTAAGCTAGGGCTGAGCGGGAACGCCTTTAAGGAAATGGTGAAGTTTATCACCGCCCTGTATGCGGCATATGAAGGCACGGATTCCTCCCAGTTTGAAAT
>DATGOS010000417.1:0-12815 GCA_035305725.1 Cyclobacteriaceae bacterium | reverse complement strand
CCACTCATAACCCCCTTCGCGCAGGATCCTTGTGGAATGAATATAGGCCATGACATCGTTGGAATACCCGAAAACAAAAATATTGTTACCGTATAGATTCTTCAATTTAATCGCGTAATCCACGACCACTTCGCCCCCCAGGTTAATGAGGGTCTGGTCTCCTATTTTCCAAACCTGTAGGGGATAGGGATAATGCTGCCTTATCTGCTCCCCTTTACTGACCTTGTCATAGTACATTTTTGCCCAACTTTGAAAATGTCCGGAGGTTTCTTTAATCATCTTTTCCAGGGCTTCTTTAGATGGAGCGTCGTTCAAAGGCAGATCCACTTCGGTATAACTAAGACTCAGTTGAGGACTCAGGGGCCGCATTTCCTCCGCCAACACCCGTTCCACGGCTGCCGCCAATTCATTTCCATACTGTTCAGCCAAAGCGACTGATCGTCTCGGGAGCGGATTTTGATCCCCGCCGGCTCCCTGAAAAAACATGGCAGTCGTCCCTGGAAATGCTTTCTCCAAGGCAATCTGCGCAAAGCCTACATAATCCCCTGACCACAGGTATTCACCCAACACGGTCGGGTGACAGGCATATCCAAACAAAATGGCTTTGGGCTGCCCCTCCGCATCGACTGCTTTAATTACCGGTACCGCATAGTCATTGGGGCCATTCAAGGAGGTGGCGAGGTGCAAAGTCGCCTCCACGTTGTTTCTCCTGTTGACCTGCAGTCTGCTTACACCGTTTTCCGCATACAGGCTCACGGGTTCCAGATCATGTATCGCCTTTCCCACCATTGCAACGACCTGGTCTTCCAAACGGTCAGAATAAGCTTCAATTTTTTTGATTTCGGCATCATCAAGCTTATAGATATGATACAGATAATCCCTCAGGACCGGCCCTGAATGGGTATGGGAAAAATTCAGTAGGATCTGGGATTTGGACAGGGCATATTTTTCATGCAGGCGCTGCCGGATCCTGTCAGACATGGATTTTGGCATCCCTGAAAGGTCAAAGGACAGCAATGCTGCCCGCTGACCGTTTTCGTCCTCCAGTACCGTCGTTTTGGCCCAGAGCTCATGCAGTTTTCCCTCCGCGGGCTTAGTTCTACCCGCGTACCCTGCCATCCACATCCCTTGTTCAGGCGTGATCACGACTCGACCCACACCTGCCTTCCAGCCCTTGACGGGAGCATTCTGGCCCAGAACCCAAAAGGCGGGCACAAGGGCGAAAAACGATAGCAGTCCAAATAAAAAGAGAGCAGGTTTCATCAGCGTAGATTAGTTTTCAGATACGGCAACTTGTGCTTTGGGGATTCCCGCTTCAACGGCCAGCCTGGTGGCCTCCTGAATAATGCGTTCTTCAATATCGGAGGCCCAGGGGGTGGTAAAAATGGGCGACCGGGTACCTTCATAGCCACCCTCGGCCAACACTTCCGCCGTTGGGATATAGGCCATCACATCGTTTGAATAGCCCAAAACAAAAAGATCCGGGCCGAAAATTTCCTTAAGCGCAATAGAATAGCCGACCAACAGTTCGCCTCCCAGGCTTATTATCGGCTGCTCGCCAAGCTTCCAGGCCTGCACCGGGTAGGGGTAAGAAGTGATTAACGGCTTTCCTTTTTCAAGCTGGTCAAGGTAGACTTTCGCGCTGTGCTTGAGATATTCGGGAACCTCTGAAGATGGCCCTATGATTTCTGTGAGTTCTTCTTTTGTGGGAACCGGGTCCTTAAAAGTGAGATCAATTTCAGAATAGTTCGTTGATAATTCAGGGCTGAGCGGGCGCATTTCTTCATCAAGTACCCGTTCCACTGCTGCCGCCAGGGTTTTTCCGTATTGTTTGGCCAATGAGACCGAGCGGCGGGGCAAAGGATTTTGATCCGCCCCCGCTCCCTGAAAAAACAATGCGGTCGTACCCGGATAGTTTTTTTCCAGTTCCAGTTGGGCAAAACCCGCATAGTCTCCCGACCAGTTGTAATCGCTGAGAACGGTAGGGTGGCAGGCATATCCAAAGGCAATGGCTTTAAGTTCTCCAGCCTGGTTTTCCACTTTGATCACCGGTACCGCATAGTCATTGGGTCCTTTGAGATCAGTGGTTGGCGTGAGGCTGGCTTCCTTGTTGTTCCGGCGGTTGACCTGAAAGCGGCTGATGCCGTTTTCCGCATACAATTTAACGGGCTCTTTCGTTTCCATTGCCTCTCCCACCAGTTTAATGATTGCTTTTTCCAGGCTTTGGGCGTAGTTCTCAATTTTCTTTAGCTCTTTTGAATCCAGGCTAAAAGTATGTCTGCTCACATCGGTTTCGGGGCCGGTGTGCGTATGGGAGCTGTTCAGGATGACCTGGTCCCGGGAAAGGCCGTATTTTTTTTTAAGACCGTCGCGGATTTTTTTTGAAAGCTCCTGCCGGATTCCTACCAGGTCCGTGGTGATCAGCACGGCACTTTTTCCAGACTCATCCTCTAAAACCAAAGCTTTTGCCCAGATGGGGTGCAAGGTGCCTTCTGAGGGACGGTTTCTGGCCGCATACCCCGCCATCCACATTGATTCCCCAGGGGTAATGTCTGCCTTGGCCACCCCCGCCTTCCAGGTACCCCGGTTCGATTGTGCGTTGGCCGGAACGGCCACGAAATGGAGGGATATCAAAATTGAGAATAAAATTATTTGCTTAAAATCTTTCATAGGTATATTGGTTGAAGGCTTTTCTCGATATTTTTTAAAAGGCTGGCGTCATGTCAATCAACTAGCTTAGGTTTTGCTTTTGTTTTTAACCTGGCCGGCCACGCGGTGCACGGAATCCGCTATGCGCTCTTCTATATCGCCTTTCCACCTCCAGGCCGGATGTCCGTATTCATCCAGATGACTTCCGCCCTCATAGCCTCCTTCTTCCCACACCCGTCGGGAGGGTATGTATGCGGCCATGTAGTTGGCGTAACCGCAAACCCAAGTTCGGATCGGAAATTCCTTTTTGAACCGAAGGGAATAATCCACCACCGCTTCTCCGCCTATCCCCAATAAGAGCAACTCATCCCCCAGTTGCCAGGCCTGGACGGGATAAGGGTAGGCTTTGGCGAATTTCTTACCGTCTTCAATTTGCCCGAGCATCCGTTTTGCCCATCGCGCATGGAGCGCACTGTTGCCTTGCGCAATGGGGAGCAACTTGTCCCGGGTGACATTTTCCTCATATTCCAGGTCAATCAACTCAAAGGCCGACCGCAGACTAGCAGAGACAGTCTCCATGGGTTTTGCCAGGGTCTCCTCCACGGCATCGGACAGCATTTTGCCGTATTTTTCACAAAGTTCCAGTTTTCTTCTCGGCAGCGGATTTTGATCCCCGCCGCAGGCATTAAAAAACATGGCGGCAGTGCCCGGGTACTCCTTTTCCAGATTGATTTGCGCAAATCCGGGATAGTCCCCGCACCAGGTGTTGAAATCCAGGGTCGTCGGATGGCAGGCATATCCGAAGAGCAGGGCCAGGAGGTGCCCTCCTGCACCTTTTATGGCCAGGACAGGCACATCATGGTCTACTGCGCCCTTCAACGGAATGCCTTCCTTCAACATCCCGGGGACCTCTGATTCAACATTGTCCCTTCTGTTTACAGCGAAGGTACAATGACCTACCCCGCTAAAAAGGTTGCCTTCCTGCCAGTTTTCCAGCGCTTGTCCCACGGCCGCCACGACCTGATCCTCCATCCAGAGGGTATAATCCCTAACCTGTTGTTTTTGGCTTGCGTCGCTGGGGTAATAATCCACCAGGTCGTCGGTAAGGCAGGGCGCACAATGGTTATGGGAAAAAGTCAGCATAAACTCGTCGCGCTGCAGGCCAAACTTCCGTCTCATTTTGGCATAGAGGCTTTCATACACGGTTTTCGACATGCCCATATGATCCGTAGTGGCCATTACGATCCGCTTTCCCCCGGGATCCTTCAACGCCAATACTTTCACCCAGATATCATGGATTTTTCCATAGGCTATCCTTTTCCTACCGTAGCCTGCCAGCCAGACATCGAAATCATCCGGGGTAATCACGCGCCGCCCAATGCCCACCTGCCAGGAAGCAGAGCTTTCTTTTTGTTCCCCGCTATCAACAGAAGCTTCCGTTGTAAAAGGAAATGCATTGGAAGCCAACAACCCCAAAGAACCTGTGGAGGCTGTGGCAATAAATTGCCGCCGGTTCAACCTACCAAGCTTTTTAATTCCCATTATTCGATCGTTTCCAAAGGAGGGACGTTGTTCGCTGAGCCAACGTAGCCCATATTCTGGTTGATCCGGCCCAACGTGTTGGAATTGATTATGTCATCATCAATGGGCCATTGGAAATGATAGGGTTCTATCCTGGGACTGGCACCCAAAACATTGACCTCATCGGACCTTTCGTAAAAATCGTTGAGGTTCCTTACCCTGTCATAATACCAATTGTTTTCGTGGAGATTTTCCAGGCTGTAGCCCATCTCCCCTCTTGCGGCTAATATGTACGAGACTCGGTTGAGTTCATTTTGTCTGGGCGTCTCGGCAAACAGTTCTCTGGCTCTTTCGTCAAAGATATAGTCAATAGTGACCTCTGAAGCCGTGATCAACGGCGCATTTGCCCTTGCCCTAACTGTGTTGATGTCCATGGCCGCACTGGCCAGGTCATTCTTCCAGTAATGGGCTTCCGCTCTTAATAAATAAGTCTCCGCAAGGCGGAAGATGTACCAATCGCCGTTGCTTCCATAGGGGTGACCCGCCTGGTCCGGGTGGTTGGGCACGTAGGTCTTGTAGAAAGGGGTGGGGTAGATCCTTGCCCAATATTCGCCCGGAATGTCCATATTGCTGGGATCAAAAGGTTCCATATACTGCACGGAAGCAGGATTGTTATAGTAAAATTCCTCCCGGTCATACCAGTTGACATCGGACCTGCGGAGATCGGGGGTGTTTGTATAATCGAAATTCTGTTCCTCCCAGATGTCATAGCTGTGCCAGTCACTCAAAGCAACATCAGGATTTCCCCTGCCCAGGGAATCATACAAAGGCCCGGCATCAATCATCCCCAAATTGCCTTCCCTGTCTTTGCCGTTGGCACTGTGCCACCAGGAGGGATTGTAAACCCGCATGGTAAACAGTCCCGGCGTCCTGGCGGTTTCGGGCGCTTCCCACCGGTCCACAAAGGCAAGGATGGTTTCCGTATTTTGCATACTGTTTTTGTTGGCAGGTCTGTGCAGGTCCCAAATCACGTTTTTGGAAGGAGCGTTAGCTTCCACTCCAAACCTGTCGGTCATCAGCGCGTAGGGACCATTGATCACCGCAGTAGCCGAAGCGATGGCCTGGTCAAATTCCATATTGGCCAGGTAGATTTTGGTCAGCAAATGGTTGCCAGCACCTTTGGTAGGAATGCCCGGTGCTGCTGATTCAGGCATCCATTGTACCGCAAATTCCATATCCGCCTGGATCTTGTCCAGGATGGCCCACCTGCTGTGGCTGTTAAAGTCCAGTCTCGCCCCCTTTACTTCCTCGTTGATGAAAGGGATGTCCCCGTAATTTCCGATCAAGCGGTAGTACCAGTAGGCCCTGTGCCACAAGGCTTCCGCCAAAATGCCGTTTTTTTCACTTTCCTCCTCCCATTCGATTTCCTCAATACGGCTAATGGCCACGTTGGCGTTTTTTACCATTTCAAAGATATCATTGATTTGGGTCACGAACTGCTGGTAACGGTCCGAATTGGGCGTAAGGTTGGTATAATCCATTTGCAGCCAGGGCACGCCTGCCTCTGAGGCCGCCCATTGGTGGGCCAGGAAATTTTTCTGCGCGGTTTGCTCCCGGGTGAGGTCCTTTCTCATCGTGACCAAAATGGCTTCAAAACCTGCTTTGTCCACAAATATATTTTCTGAAGTGAAAAAAGACTGTGGTTTGGGTTCCAGAAAATCTTCTGAACAGGAACCTATGAATATCAGCAGCCCTGGGATTAATAGAAGGGATATTTTTCGTATCATGGCTATTTTTTTAATGCTGTTGATTCGCTTAAAGGGTCAAGTTTACGCCCAATGTAATTATTCTTGGCATGGGAGAGTCTCCGGATTCCGGATCCCATCCGGGCCAGTTGTCAAAACTGTACAGGTTTCTTACAGAACCGAAGATCCTCGCCTGCTGCACGTAAAAGGCCTTAGTTGCCGATGCCGGCAGGTTGTAGGAGAGGGAAAGATCCTGTATCCTGACGAAGGACAATGGCTTGTAGGGCATAATGCCACCACCATAGGGCGAATCATTGATGTTCAACCGGGGATAATCATTGCTGCGGTTGTCCGGGGTCCAGTAAGGATAGTTGGCGGTGCTCCTACGGTCAAACGTTGACCAGCCCGCTACCGATTCATTGAACGCCCTTTGATGACCCAAATCCGCCCTGATGAATATGGATGCCGAAAAATTGCGCAGGAAGTCAAATTCATTTCGTAAGCCCAGTCTATATCTTGGCTCTGTGTAACCAATGAATTTTTTGTCCTGCAAAGCTTCGTATGCCCCGTTTCCATCCAGATCATTGGCTTTAAAATCGCCGGGGCTTAGATTATATTCCGCGGCTTCCGCTGCCTCTTCCACCTGCCATACCCCCAGGATATCATAGTTCCAGATCACGTCGATCGGTTGGCCAATGAACCATTCATTTTCGAAATCCGGAATCTCACCGGTATAGGTCTTTCCTTCAAGGATGTATTCTCCTGTTTCGCCGAACAGCGATTTAATCTTGTTACGGTTTAGGGAGAAATTCAGGTTGGACCTCCAATTCAAGTTGGAGCTATTGATGTTTACGGAACCGATGGTCACCTCAAACCCGCGGTTGGCGAGTTCCCCTATATTCGAAGTCACATTCTCAAATCCCGTAACCCGGGGAAGGGAGCGGTTTACCAGGAGGTTAGAGGTAGTCATATCGTAATAGTCCAGAGTCAGGTTGATGCGGTTTTCCAAAATGCCTATGTCGAAGCCGACATTATAGGACTCGGTTTCTTCCCACATCAGCCCCGGATTGGAAAGCGTGGAGGTATAAATCCCCATCTGCACTTCGGATCCGTTATAATACTGGTAGGAACCCATTTGGGAAAAGGCCGCATAGGGGCCGATGTCCCGGTTGCCGTTTACCCCCCAGGAAAGCCTCATCTTTAACTGGTCGACCAGGCTGAAATCGTAAAAATTTTCATCCGAAATCTGCCAGGCAAAGGCCAAAGCGGGAAAGGTAGCCCTTGGGTTCTCACGCCCAAAGGCGCTAAATCCGTCCCTTCTGATTGATCCGGTAAACAGGTACTTACCGCCAAGGGAGTAGTTTACCCGAGCCATCAAACCATCCCCGGAAAACAGCACATCATTGGTTTCTATGGTGGGGTTGTTCCCAAACTGCATCCCGTGGTATCCCAGATTGGGGCTGGGCTGGAATGTCTGGTTTGCCATGGTTGAAGTCCAGGTTTGATTTTTTTCCATGTTGTAAAGCAGGGTAACATCAAACTGATGGATCCCAAAGGTCCGGTTCCATTTCAACAGGTTGTCCACCATCCATTCATATTCTGTGGATTCCAACCGGGTGGCCCGTCCCTGGCTGTAAGTATCTCCTCCTGTGATGGTTTCAGGAGACCAATAATTGTAGTCTCTAATTCCCTGGATTCTTGGTTGGAAGGAAGACCTAAACGTTATTCCAAAGGGAAGGGATACTTCTGCATAAATGGCGCTAAACAGGCTGTTTACCTTTCGTAACCTGTCCTGTCCGTGATAATTGATCAGCGGGTTTTGTCCGCCGATGTACCCATGGGGATACCATCTTAAAGACCCATCCTCATCGTAAATGGACGCGAACGGGCTGGTGGTGTACATGCCGCTCAAATTTGCTTGCACCGCACTTTCGTCGCGGTCAGCGTATTGGGCATTGATGCCTACATTCAACCAGTTGGTGGCCTGAAAATCCAGATTGACCCTGGAGCGGATGGTGGCATACTTATCCCCAATGATGATTCCTTCGTTGTTCAGGTAACCAAGAGACCAGTAATAATTAAGGTTCTCGGTGCCACCGCCAATACTTAGGTCATACTCCTGCCTTAAGCCGGGCTTCATTACTTCATCGCGCCAGTTGACCGTTTCTCCCGACAGATAGCTTTCCACTTCAGGAGGGAAAAAGTTAAGGCGGCTCAGCCATTCCCGCGTATCATCCGCGATGGGATTGTTGTTGGATGCCCGCCACTGTTCTATGGTCACCCCCGCGGGAAGTTCATTGGGATTGAACCAGTGGTAGTCGGGCTGGTTCAGCCCAAGGGTCCTGAAATAGTCTCTTCTAAAATCAAGATATCCCTGAGGTCCGCGGACGGCAAAATCGTCCCGGGTTACCTCCGCCCGCCCCAGTTTTGCGCTTACGTTGATGGTGGGCTTGCCGGTTTGCCCTTTGGTGGTGGTGATCAGGATCACGCCTGAGGCGGCCCTTGCCCCAAACACCGCGGCCGAACTGGCATCCTTTAAGATGTCAATGGTTTCTATATCATTGGGATTGATATCTCGGATACTGCCATTGAAAATCACCCCGTCCAGTACCACCAGCGGTTCGGTGCCGGCACTTAGGGAATTTGATCCCCGTATTTCCATGGAGCTTCCCCCGGCTGCTGAAGTTGACTGGTTGGCGCTGAAGCCCGCTACGGTTCCGGTCAGCATTTCGGTGAGTTGCGTCAAACTTTGGTTTTGAAACGTTTCCGCACTTACCCGTTCCACTGAGCCTGTCAAGTCTCTTTTTCTTACCGTTCCATAGCCGACAACCACCACTTCATCCAGTTGGGCCATATCCGCCTGAAGTTCTACATTGATTTCCGCATGGTTTCCTACTGTAACTTCTTTGGTCAAATAGCCCACGAAAGAGAATACCAGTACCGATTCAGGACCGGGAACATCTATTTTGAATTCACCGTCGATGTCACTGACGGTTCCAGTTGTTGAACCTTCCACAAGGATGTTCACTCCGGGGAGCGTTTCCGCGGTAGATGCGTCCACAACCCGGCCGGTTACCGTTTGTTGGGCAAGAGAAGTGATGGGATGCAGAAAATAAAAAAGTCCCAAAAAAAGTAAGGTGAAATGATGCCGTCGTAATAGATACCCAGTGCATCCGCTTCTTTTGGCTTTTTTAGCACTTTTGTAATTTAGTTTCATAATGAACGTCTTTAGGTAATTAAGATGAGCCATTTAGGTTATTTTGGATCTTCAAACTCACATCATAGATATTTGAATAGACATAATCTACGCTTGATGAATTTTACCGATACGTATTACAGTACGCTAACTTAAGAAAAAAATGTGTTTATTGGCACAAGGTCCAGGGCATATTTTAACGGAAGGCAGTCCAAAGCAGGGAAGATCGATCATTGATTATTGGGTGTGTTTGCTGAATATGGGGTGTTTTTTAAGATAAATTAGCAACACGCAATGTTGAACATTCAATCTTCAGCGGAAACGATTTGATCAAAGGATGATCCAATGGATTGTTGAGTGTTGATTCTAAAGCCGAAACAGTCGTTTGGCATTTTTATACAGCAGTTTTCGTTCAATATCTTTGTTCGGGGCCAGCCTTCGAATGGCCGCGAGGGTCTGTGCGCCCTGGCATTCCTTGCCCGTTCCCACGGCATCACTGCAGTCACTTCCATAAATAAGCTTATCCTGGTGCCGTTCCAGGAATTCCCGGGTAAAAGCCTCATCCCGGAGAAGCGCGTTTAATCCGGACCCGGCGGAAAGGTCACTGAGCATGTTGGGATAATCGCTGAGCAGCCGTTCTGTCAAGCCTCCGTAGGTCACCTTCCCTTTTGGATACAAATTTGTCGGGTCCTTATAGTTTTTGTCAATATTGGCCCACCAAGTCTGGGCGTGTCCGATAAAATTCACCTTCGGATATTTTTCCAGCATCTTGTGAAACCGTTCAAACCCAAAGTTGTAACTGTTATGCTGCCAGTGCATATAAACAGGAACTTCATATTCCTGGGCAATTTGGTAAAGCTGTTGCATCTCCGGCGCATCGCAGGCCAGGGGATATTTCAGTTCCCCGATCACCCGGGCCCCAAGTTTCAGGTATTTTTCAATTTCCCGGCGGGTATCGGGCGTGCCCGGCAGCTCGTTGGCGCCGAAGAAGAATTGATCCGGATATTGTTGAGCGAGTCTGTAACAGGCTTCATTGCCTGTGGTCGGCCAGCGTTCCCTGCCGGTTTTGCCGTCGCCCGGGCGCCAGGACGGAAGCAAGATGGTTTTGCTGATGCCCATGGTTTTTTGGTGCGCCAGGAGTTCGCTGTTTGTCCTGCCGCTGTAATCCGTGTGTTGGTGGATGTCGATTATAGGAAAAGCATTTAATCCTTGAGTTTCAGTGGCTTTGCGACTTGCCCCGTCCAAAAAGGGAACATCACCTCCCCAAGCCAGTCCCAATCCTGCCCAGGCGCTCTGCTTGATGAATTTTCGTCTTGCGTTATTCATGCCGGCCATATTTGTATAAAATTTAATATGATAGAATGAAAGTAATCAATAAGGTTGAAAGAGATATTTGGAGAAGATCTTTTTGTGATGGAAATTCCGACTGCTGAATACCAGCCACTGGCCAGGGAATGAAAACTTTGCTAAAATCTGCTTCTTAAGGTGTAATTCTGTTCCATAAAACCGCCAAATTTAAATTTTTGTCTAATTTTATGCTATTCGAAAACCCGTAAAATTTAGGCGGAGCAGCCGGGCTCGCAGCGATTTCCAGGGCATTACCCGATTGGGAATCGCACACACCAGAAACTAAAAAATGACATATATGATAGGAAAGAATCAGTTAGGGAAACTCTTTTTAATTTTTCAACCGACCGTTTGGCTGGGAATAATGTTTGGTGCCTGTACCTCAGCGAAACACACCCTGCCGGGGGTCCAATACATTGAACCCAACAATAAAACGGCCACGGCATTGGCTACCGTGGTGGGGGATGTTCCCCTGGCTTTCAGCGACCACATCCTTCCTTTTGATCAGAAGGGAACATTGATCGGTGAGGCAGCACCTTTGATTCAGTTGGACCAGGTGGTAAAGAATCTTACGGCGGTGTTGCGCTCCGCAGGGACAAATTTGAGTGGCCTTGTGAGGGTAAACCTTTATCTGGATGATAATGCTTTGCATGATCAGGTTTTGTACAGGATGGCTGATCTGCTGCCGGAGGGAAGCCATCCCGCGGTCACGGTGATCAGCGGTGGCCAGCCCAGACCGGGAGTACTGGTGTCCATGGACGCGGTCGCGGTGGTACCGGAAAAAGATGTCACAGGCGGGGCAAACTTGTTTTGGGTGGAAGATGCTTATGCTGCCGGAAACCGTGCACAGTTAGCCGTACTTCCTCCAGGGCGGAAAGTATTTGTTTCAGGACAGGCGGAAGAGGGTAAGGATCTTTCAGAAGCCACCATTAACACCATGCGAAACCTCTTCGCCACCCTGGCTTACATTGGGGCAGACGCTCGCGATGTGGTACAGATAAAAGCCTTTATCAACCCCATCGAAGAGGCCAGGAATATTGAAGAAGATATAGCCGCTTTTTTCCGGGAAGGACAGGTCCCACCCATTGTATCCGTGGAATGGCTTTTGGCAGACAATCGTGCCGAAATCGAGCTGATTGCCTCGGCACCGCCCGAAAAAGATCCGAAAGAAGCGGTCCGTTTTTATGCTCCCAACTGGATGCCCCAGGCCACCACGTACAGCAGGCTGGTGGACATCCACCGTGGCGGGCTTTTTTTTACTTCCGGGCTCCATGGAACCGGGGAAGGGGAGGAGCAGGCCAAAGGAATTTTTAATACACTTTCAAGAATTTTGGAAGAGGCAGGATCAGATTATGATCATTTGGTGAAGGCCACCTATTACCCTTCGGAGGAAAAAGGGCGCGAGGGATTAATAAAAGTCAGGACGGAGTTTTATAATCCGCAGAGGCCTCCTGCTGCATCCTTAATCCGGGTTAAGGGCACCGGCCGTCCGGGAACAGCCCTTATTGTCGATATGATCGGTGTGGTTCCCGAATAGCGTGGGAATTGCGTCATCTGGGATCAGGAGATGTTCCAGAGGTTATGTGGTTCCATACCGGATTTGTTTGGGATGTACGGTTTTTAAATCCGTACATCCTTTTTAGGATCTTTGGTACCGGGAATTACTTATCGTAAATCATATAAATTAGTTGATAATAACATAAATTAATGGTTTTATACCTGATTAAAATTAATAATCTATGAATTTAAAAAATACCGCAGTGCTATTGGGGATGCTGCTTGTTTGTATCCATCCGTCCCTGGCTCAGATAAGCAACAAAAAGCTGGAGAACCTCAAGCAGGAACTTATCGCTGAAATTGACAACCAACAAAAGCTTACCCAGGAAATGGTGGATATGGTATACAGTTTTGGGGAACTGGGTTTTCAGGAATTCGAAACTTCCAGGTATTTGACGGGAATTTTGGAGGAAAACGGATTTCAAGTCGAAAGAGGTGTGGCAGGAATCCCGACCGCCTGGACGGCAAAATGGGGCTCCGGCAAACCCGTTATTGCCATAGGATCCGATCTGGATGGGCTTCCGGATACCAACCAAACTCCCGGAGTGGCCTACCACAAGCCCCTGGTAGCGGGAGCCCCCGGCCATGGTGAAGGACACAATTCAGGAATGCCTCTGAACATCACGGCCGTATTGGCTTTAAAGAAAATTATGGAAAGGGAAAAAATTTCCGGTACGCTGCTGCTATGGCCGGGCATTGCCGAGGAACAACTGGCAGGCAAAGCTTATCTGGTCAGGGCAAAGATTTTTGAGGAGGTGGATGCCTGTATCTTTACCCATGTGAGCAGTACCATGTCTGTA
>DATGOS010000416.1:0-4323 GCA_035305725.1 Cyclobacteriaceae bacterium | reverse complement strand
AAGAATGTTTTTAGTTTTTTTCGAAATGGAATGGTTTTGATGAGGTGGGTTTCGGATAAGCAGACGGATTGCTCAGGTTTCCGAATGTATTATAGTCTTTGACTGGTGCAGACCCTTTGCCGCCATCGCAGCTCCTATGATGCCTGCTTCATTTTGGTTTTTGGCAATCTGTATGGGGGTTTCAACCGTAATCTGGTCCCGGAAGCTATCAAATTTGTTACTGGCTCCACCACCGAGTATGATCAAATCCGGAGAAAATATCCTTACCACATGCGTCAGGAATTTATTGAACCTTTTGCCCCATACCTTATAGCTGAGATTTTCTTTTTTGCGGGCCGCATCGGAGGCAAAGTATTCAATCAGTTCCCCGTTTTTATAATAAAGGCGGCCGAGTTCAAAGTTGGGGATAAGCTGACCGTTGAAAAACACGCCGGTTCCCAGCCCCGTACCTATGGTCACCAAAATCACCAGCCCCATCTTTCCTACTCCCGTGCCAAAATTCATCTCCGCAAGCCCCGCCGCATCCGCATCGTTGATGACTTTGACTGGCAGGTTCAGATGCTCGCTAAACAGCGTATCCACCTGCACGCCGAGCCAGCTTTTATGGATATTGCCTCTGGCCACTGATTTTCCATTGTGGATGACGGTGGGAAATCCGCAGCCTACGGGGCCTTTCCAGTCAAAGAAGTCGGCTACATCCTTTACCGTTTCCACGATATGTTTTGGCTTGGAGGGTTTGGGGGTAGGTATGCGAAACCGCTCCCCTGCCAGTTTCCCCGTTTCAATATTTACCGGCGCTCCTTTTATGCCGGATCCTCCGATATCAATGCCCAAAATTTCCATACGATAAGACTTTTTTTTCTGGTATGTTAAATTTCGAAATAAAGATAGGTTTCTTTCCTTATTTTCCCCTAACCATAGGCCGATAAACCAAAAAAATCACCCGGAACCGAAACTTTTTCGCGTTTTAAGGCGAATCTGGCTGTCGACGGCTCCGGCATTGGATTTATTTAGCCTTTCTCAAAAAACAGGCTTCGCAATAAGCGATGTGAATTATGTAACTTTGCCCGTCAACGTTACAGATCCTGGAATGATAGAACTTGGAAGAATCAGCAAATTAACGATCAACAGATTCACACCGCATGGCGCATATTTGGCTTTGCAGGATGGGGGAGAGGTATTGCTTCCACAAAGGTACCTGCAGGGCGGAGAAGAAGTGGGCGGAGAGGTTGAAGTGTTTGTTTATACCGACAGCGAGGACCGGCCCGTCGCGGTGAGGGAGCGGCCAGCAGCTTTGTTGGACGAATTTGCCGTCATGGAAGTAAAGGAGCTGACAAGGTTTGGGGCCTTTATGGACTGGGGCCTCCAAAAAGACCTTTTTGTTCCCAAATCGGAAATGACAAGAAACATGCAGGTAGGGGAAAAATTCCTTACCCGGGTATGCCTGGACGTGAGGACGGAGCGTTTGATTGGCGTGACGAAATACGGGGATTTTCTCCTGGACGATACCCGCGGATATGAGGAAGGGCAGGAGGTGGAGGTTTTAGTGTTTGCCGAGTCCCCTTTGGGGTACAAGGTGTTGATCGAAAACAGCTTTGAGGGCATGGTCTATCACAATGAAATTTTCGAGCCTGTGGAGATCGGGGAAATAAAGAGGGCATTTATAAAAAAGCGCAGGGAGGACGGTAAACTGGATCTTCAATTGGCGCCGACCGGCAGGCGAAAGCATAAGGAAGGGGCAGAAAAAATATTAGCTTTTTTAAAAGATAAGAAGTTTTTGCCCCTTCATGATAAATCATCCCCCGAAGAAATCAAACAGTTGCTTGGGATGAGTAAAAAAAATTTTAAACAATCCGTGGGGCAGCTTTATAAACTCCGAAAGATAAAATTGCTGCACAACGGCATTGCTTTGGTGGACTAACTCAGCTTCAGCACCTCCAAGGGGGTGATACACAGCACCGCTTTGTCTTTCTTTATGGCAATGGGAGCCTTCACCAGATGAGGGAATTTTACCAGGATATGAAGCCAGCTTTCATCGTCCCAGGTTTTTCCCGCAATATGAGTTTGGTAATCGGGATGAGATCTATTTAAAAGGTCCTTTGCCCTTAGTTTCAACTTATCCAGAATGTGTCTCCATCCTGTGGTGGTTATCCGTTCCTTTTGAATATTGATCTCATTGATGTTTTTGGAAACGGATCGCGCATACGCCCTGGCCTGTTTATCCAGGGACTGTCCCGGATTGAAATAGAAGAATAATTCGTTAGGATGAGGTCTCATAATTGCCGAATTTATTATATGTTTACCAAAATAGACATTTTACATCAAAAACGCAAAACTTGAGCCAAAAAAAGAACAAGCCGTTGGCCATAAATGGATTTTAATCATACAATCTTATATCGGAAAACCATCGGATCGTTCGGCATTTTTGAAATTGGGCAATTTGTTTGCAATTGTGAAAAATTAACACGATAATTAAAGGTTATGGACAATACATCAGATACTTATATTGGCGTTGATGTCGGGGGCACGCATCTGAAAATCGGGTTGGTGGACAACGCGGGAGAAATCCTGTTTTTTAATAAAGAAGACACCAAAAGTTTACGGGAAGATCCCAAAGGGTTTAACCGGAGCTTTGTCGAAAACATGGAGAATTACCTCTCCAAATTTCCGGAAGTGAGAAAGATCGGCATCGGTCTTCCGGGGCTGATCAGCAAGGACAGGACAACGCCATTGGAAATTCCGGCCATTCCTGACCTGAACGGGTTCAATTTAAAGCAGGCACTTGAAAAGGCTTATCCGGGGAAGAAATTTTATCTGGAGAACGATGCCTGTGTGGCAGCGTTGGGCGAACTCAAGTTTGGCAGTTCCAGTCCTTCAGAGGATTTTCTCTTCATCACTATGGGTACGGGTATAGGCAGTGCGCTGGTTGACGACGGAAAGATTTTTAAGGGGGCGAGGGGAAACGGGCTGGAGATGGGCCATGTTTTGTCCAGGGGAAATGCCAGGCTGGAAACCTTGATCGGCAGAAATGGTATTCTGAATATTATGGAAAGAATGATTAAGGCTTTCCCTGAAAAGGCCGGAGTGCTGGTCGGCAGGGAACTGGGAACCCATTTGTTGGTGGACACTGCCATGGAGGGAAATCCTGTGTCCCTGATGGTGTTTGAGGAAGTGGGGGATATCTTGGGGGAAGCGCTGGTCACTGCCATAAGGATCCTGGATGTCAACGAAATCTATTTTGGGGGCGGTATTTCCGCCGGACTGCAGTTTATGCTTCCTTCCCTGGAAAAGACCATACGCCAGTATCTGACAGATTACTACCTGAATGGCTTAAAACTGAAAAAGGCATCCCTGGAAAACAATGCCGGCACCCTTGGCGCCGCGGCTCTGTGTTTTATGGATAAAACATGACGGATTTTGAGCGTTGCTCTGGCATTATGCGTCTGTGATTTTGCCGCAGACGAAAAAAATGTCAGATTCAAGACAATTCAATTGCAAATTACAACTCAGAGAAACGTGATGGCTTTTTTTTGCCACGAAGGCACAAAGACTCAAAGAATTTCACCAAATGGGGGGGTCTTTGCCCTCTGCACTACTATGTGCCGATCCAGTTCGACGATTCGACAGTATAACAATTCGACCATTCGACGATCGACAGTTCAACAGATCATCAATTCGACACAGCTCGGGATTTTGCGGCTAGCGTTTTCCCACGGAGCCACTCAGGGATCAAAAGAAGTGACCGTAACTTCACTGACCCGGCTGAGGGCATTCAGGCGAAAAAGAACCTTCAGGGATTCCTGTTCGTCCACGCGACCTTCACAGGAAGGCGAAGGTTCGAGGTAGTAAACAAAAAAACTTTGGCTTTTGTCGAACAACACCACCCGGTCCGGGCGGCCGAAGGTAAGGATCAGTTCCTGGTTGTTGGCTTCCAAAAAACTGTTTCTGATTTTCTCAAATTCTTCAAGGTCCTTTATCCTTAATCCTTTGCATCCGTTCCGGTCATTTTTCCAGTTTTCCAGGTTGATTTGTCCCACGTCCAGCTTTGACGAACAGGAGCAGATAATTAGGGATAAAATAAAGAAAATGTAGCCGTGAATTTTATGCATCAATGGGCATTTGGAGTTCTAACGCGGTGCCGGTAACGGGGCAAAAGTACCATAAATAATCTTAAATCTCTATATTAGCGGATTATTAGACCAAGCTTATGTATCTGAGATTTGCCAAAGTATTCTACTTTATATGCGTCGTGCTTTTTATTGTAGCCTTCCTTTATATATATGCCTCCCTACCCGAACAACTAAGCTATGAAGCTGACGGGGC
>DATGOS010000415.1:0-3433 GCA_035305725.1 Cyclobacteriaceae bacterium | reverse complement strand
GGGGGAGGCCAGGTGCTTGTCCCTTATCTGTTTACGGAGTTTGTGGAGTTCAAAAACTATCTCACTTCGGAAGAGTTTCTGACCGGCTATGCGATTACCCAAAGTGTACCCGGCCCCACCTTTTCCATAAGTGCCTATATCGGCGGCTTGTCCATGAGGGAGTACGGAATAACGGGAATTATTTGCGGGGGATTCATTGCCACTGCCGGAATTTTCCTCCCCGGTACGTTTTTGATCTTTTTTGTAATTAAATTTTGGGACGAACTAAAAAAATACCGGCCTGTGCGTGCTGCTCTGGAAGGCATTAATGCCGTAAGCTGCGGCATGTTGATCGCGGCGGCCTATTTGCTGTTTGAACCCCTGGAAAACAACCTGTTTAATATCACTGCCATTATCGGAACTTATTTCCTGCTTCAGTTGACCAGGATTCCCTCTCCCCTCATCATTGCTTTCGGGGTATTGGCGGGGATAGGGTTCCAGCAGTTCACTAAGTTTTTTCTTGCCGCAATTTAAACAATCTCTTCTCCCATCCTCCCGCACCAGAAGGCCCTCGCCTTGCCGTCCTTGGT
Source organism: Cyclobacteriaceae bacterium (assembly GCA_035305725.1). Lineage (GTDB taxonomy): Bacteria > Bacteroidota > Bacteroidia > Cytophagales > Cyclobacteriaceae > DATGMS01. The sequence goes on along the minus strand of DATGOS010000415.1, from coordinate 2,864 downwards.
GGTGGTGGCGATCAAAAATTCCTTTCCGCCATCTTTAAGCCCGTATTTTTTTTTCAAATTCTGAGCTTTTAAAGGGTGGTTTCGCACCAGTACGTTGACCATACCGCTGGGAAAAAGCTGCTTTAAAACTTTTTTGTCCAGTTTTACTTCCTGAAAAATCCTGAAAACCCGACCTGGAATTTCCCCCCGGATTTCCGGTAGGGTGTACAGGTGCGTGTTGGGATGTAATTTTGCAAGACCATGGTGCGAGGCGAAACTTTTAAAGGCGCCTGCCTTTAAAATGGCCGCATTGGGTTCCAATAAATAACCCGAAGGCATTTCGTAGCGTACGGGACTTTCTTCCTCAGCTTCAAAAGTGAAATCAAACCGTTGTTCTTGTTCGGGTCCAAGATCATAAGCGGAAATTTTTACTGTCCCGCCGACATCATGCTTTTTCCAAAGCAGGAGAACCTCTTTCACCTCGTTCTTCACCGCTACGACCAGTACCTGCCGCACGTCAGGAAGGGCTTTGATGACCGCTTTGACATCAAGCATGGGAGAGGCTTTGACCATTATATTGTCGGCTTTGTTTTTTAACAAGTGCCAGTTTGCCGGAATATTCGGTTCACAGTCGTCCAGCCTAAAATACTTTTGATTTTGAAGTCCCCGGCGGTCAGGATCCGCATAGAGCCAGTCGAAAATCCGGTCTGTGTTTTTTAGATACTCCAGGGAATCGGTGGACTTCACCTGGAATTTTGAGGATGTTTGGCTCAGCAAGGAGAAATTATGGGCGGCAATGCGGGATAGCTGCACATTTCGCTCAATATAAAGCACTTCCTGGAATTTTTTCCCCATAATCAGGGTATCAACTCCCAGTCCCCCCGTCAGGTCCAGCAGCGTCGCACCTTGTACAAACCGGGATTTAAATTTGGCGGTCAGTTCAGAGGAACTTTGTTCAAGGGAAAGTGACACCGGAAAAATCACCCTGGGATGGTTCACCCAGGTGGGAAGTTTGCCACGGGCTTTTTGCCGGGCGGCGATTTGACGTACCGCTTCCTTCAGGTCTAAATCATGGGAAGGGGAGTACTTTAAAAGCAAATGTGCAGGATCTTCCTGAAGATGATCCTGCACAAACTGAAACAGACGGTGATTATATATTTTGTCCAAACCTGGTGTCAGACCAAATTATGTTCCTTCAGGTATTTGGCGATCTGCACCGTATTGGTAGCCGCTCCTTTTCTTAAATTATCCGCCACCACCCACATATTTAAGGTGTTGGGTTGGGATTCATCCCTTCTCAACCTGCCCACAAACACCTGGTCTTTCTTATGGGCATTTAAGGGCATGGGATAAACATTGTTTGCCGGATCATCCTGGAGCACCACCCCCTCGGCAGAAGAGAGCAGGCTTCTGACCTCGTCCATGTCAAAATCCTGCTTGAATTCCACATTTATGGATTCGGAATGACCACCCATCACGGGAATCCTGACGGTAGTGGCAGTGACCTGGATAGAGGGATCGTTGAAGATTTTTTTGGTTTCATTGATCATCTTCATTTCCTCCTTGGTGTAACCGTTTTCCTGGAATACATCAATATGTGGCAAAACGTTAAGGTCTATTTTGTATGGATATACTTTTTCCCCTTCCGTTCCTGCCCTTTCATGCATCATCTGGTCAACGGCTGCCTTGCCTGTTCCCGTCACGGACTGATAGGTGGACACTACGATTCTTTTGATGCCATACCTTTCTCTCAAGGGTGCAAGGGCCAATACCATTTGTATGGTAGAGCAGTTGGGATTGGCAATGATCCGGTCGTCTATTCTAAGGTCTTTGGCATTGATCTCGGGTACGATAAGCTTCTTGCTGGGATCCATGCGCCAGGCAGAGGAATTGTCGATTACAATAGTCCCTACTTCCGCAAATTTCGGCGCCCACTCCAAAGAGGTACTGCCGCCCGCGGAAAATATAGCAACATCAGGTTTTTCTGAAACAGCTTGGGCCAGTCCAATGACCTTATAGGCCTTATCCTTAAATTTTATTTCTTTACCGGCGGACCTTTCACTGGCCACCAACAGCAATTCATCGAATTCGAAATTGTGCTCATCCAGCACTTCAAGGATTTCTGAACCCACCAAACCTGTGGCTCCAACAACAGCTAATTTCATTTTTTGTTTTACTTATAGGGTATTTTATTTATTTTTATTATATGAAAACCTTGCCTTTTGTATGGGGTTTCATTGCTTTTTCCATACTAGGTTTAGATATTTTCAACCAAACCGAAACTTTTGTTGCTCTTCAGGATTTCGAAAGCAATATCAAACCGGCGGTACATCCTGAGGAATTCCTGCCAAACTGGTCTGCCAACGTAGTTCGGGACAATTCTTCCAGGGTATTCCAGGAACCAGGGGAAGGCATAAACGGTTCCAAAGCCCTGGGAATACAACCTATAGGCAGTTTCAACGCGCAAATTTACATAAAAACAACCAGTAAAAACCTCGCAACCCCCAGAATTTCTTTACAAGCGAAAACTCGGCGAAATGGTTCCGGAAACCGGCCCGTATATGTTTTTTATTCCTTTTCGGCAGATGAGGGTACCACTTTTTCCGTTAAACAGCAAATAGGAAGCGAAGACACTTTCAGCAATGTCGACGGCCAATACCGGGAATATGATTTTTTTATCCCGGATTCTCTGATGGAACGGGATCCACTGATTATCAAGCTGGATGTGGAATACGGAAAGGGCAGTGGCAGCGCCGCCCGGTTGTTCATTGATGATTTTAAGGTCCACGGACTGGAAAAGGATCCCGGCCTCGAAATCATCTCCGTTGAAGCGTCGGAGGGGAATACCTTGACAGTGGATTTCAACGGGGACATTTCGCTAGCCG
>DATGOS010000414.1:0-2728 GCA_035305725.1 Cyclobacteriaceae bacterium | reverse complement strand
CTTTCAAAGCCCCGATCTTCGTCCACTCGTCCCCATCGCCGGTCTTGTATATCATTTTACCTATGGCTTCCCGCATTTCCTTCACAGGCGCTTTAGTGTTTAGTGGAAAGGCCATATTTTGGAATACCCTTACCGTAAGTTTTTCCCGATCCTTTAGTGTAGTATACATGTCAAATTCCTCCGCAGACCCTCTTCCTACAATTACAGAAGTAATCCCCACGCGATTGTAAAGACGATGCATTTTTATAAGTGCTTCCAGTTGATGCTCCAGGGAAGGATCGTCCTGTGCATTAAGGTCCAGCAGCGAAAAAGCGGAGCGCCTGATAACACCCGTCGGCTCCCCTGTGGCCTCATCTCTTAAAATGCCGGGATGGTCCATGTCTTCCATTCCGGAGGTTTCAAGGGCTTTGCCATTGACCATTCCTCCATAACTGCCGTTAAGGAAAACCGGATTGTCCGGGGCAACGGAATCCAGTTCCTGTCTGGTTAGCTGCCGCATCTCTTCAAGCCTGGTGAAAAAGAACTTTGGGTGAACAATCCATTCTCCAGGACGCTTGCTTCGGACTTCTTCCGCGATCCAACCCAGTGTCTGTTCCACGCTGATGATTTCAGGTATTTCCTGAAAATATTCGCTGACGGATGCCGGAATGGTATGCGCATGTCCTTCGATCAACCCGGGAACTACCGCATGGCCTTCGATCAGGCCGGGAATGACCGTGCGGCCTCCAAGATCGACGCGCTGGGTAGCATCCCCAGCCAGGTCCAAAATTTCCTGATCACTGCCCAGCCTCACTATTTTTCCGTCCTTTATGGCCATGGCCGGTACGATGGACGCTGCGCTGTCCATAGTGATCAACTTTCCGTTAAACAAAATCGTATCCGGCGCAGGCTGGTTTGGGCTGCACGCGGAGATATACAGCAGCATACATAATCCCATAACCCCGGCTACCCGGATTTTCGAGAAAAAAACACATTTTCTGTCTGGATTACGCCCACAAACCATCAATAAATATTTACTGCTGTGCATGCAATATGGAATCATTTGTAAATGGTAGTTATTGCCCCGTCCAATGTTATTTAATTATGAAGTAAATGTAAGTCGCTTCGGAGCGCGTTTCGCACCATTTAGGTTAAATAACAAACAAGTCGTCATCAGGTATCAGGATGTGTGTGATTTGTATTTTATAAATCAGGGTCAAAATAGCATATTTAATTGGTTTGCTTGGGTCATTTCAAAAGTTTTTGTTTTCTCCTTCCCGTTATATTCCACCCGAACGGTGTATGGCCATAAAACCTCCTCCTGATAAAGTAATTTGTGTTCCACCGGTTTCTCCTTTCCTCCCGGGCTCCATTCAACAGGCCGGATGATACTTTGTGTAAGCGGCAGGGACAGGGTGCCCTTGGACCCTACCGTCCCTGAAAATGCGGCGTCACCGTTTTTATCCAGTATGCTCACCTGGGCCCCTGGATTGGTGTTGAGTGTAAGGGTCCATTGGATTTTATAATTGCTTAAGGAGTGGGTATCTCTCCAGTACACATCGTTGTATTTTGCTCCGTTTTTAAATTCACAATCCAAAAGAATATGGTTGAAAACCGAATTGCCACCGTCAAAAACAAGGGTATGGTAATTTGGGTTATCGCCCACCTTGGTTAGGGTGCAGTTGATAAATTGGTGGTTACTCCCCTGGCCGTATTCATCCCCAAATCGGATATTGCAGATATTTGAGATCAGTTCTGAATTTTTATAATATAAAGGAAGATGGGTGCTGCGGTCATTGAAAGCCCCCTGTGTATCCACACAAGCAGCATTGGTGGTCAGTGTGTCCGTTGCCATTACCTTTACAATATTGTTCTTAAAAGCCAGGTTTTTGACGGAATAGTCCGAAAAAAATTCAGTGCCTCTCATTTCCGCTCCTTTTCGGCTTCTGCCAAGGATAATGTTGTTTTCATAAGATAAATTTTCTCGTTCTTGTCCCCCTTTTCCATAATTGGTAACCCGCATTCCGGCCAGCACATCCTGTTCTCCCCAAGTTTCTATCAATCGCCTTCCTTCATTGGGCGGGTTGATCATAGTCCTTACACTTTCCATATGGATAAAATTATCACGGACAGTTAAATTTCTGTCTGCCCAAAGGATCCCACAGGCATAGTATCCGGTCAGGAATATTTTATTGTCATAGACCAGGCCATTTTCCCTGCTGGGCTGCACCGCGAAGGAATTCACTACCCAACTGTCTACATAAATTTCATTGCTGTAAACCTCCTGGGCTACATTGATGGCGTTTTGCCGGGTGCGTTTAATCAGGTTATGGTGTACCTTCAATTGATTCCCCCGATCGTTCAGCTTGCCTTTATCCAAACCTGAAAAACCCAAAGACCTTGCTCCTCCCGCACCATGCCGGTCAAACATCTGATTGCCTTTGTCCAAAAAAACATTGTGGTGAATATCATAAACGCCATAAGCATCATCAAACCGCATTCCCCAGGTTTGGGGAAAATGGTACTCAACGGTTACCCCTGCAATTTCCACTCCTTTCTGTCCGCTTATTTCAGTATTGCTGAATCCCCTGTTGGAATTTTTTGCCAGCACCTTCTTTCTTTCTGGATCTGGGCGCAGCATGTTTTCCCCGGCCAGATAATCTTGGTTGTTCCTGGCATCCCCTTGCTTAAGTATGCCGTTGAAAATCTTCAAGCCGGAATGCTTACCCTCATTTATCCAACGGATCCC
>DATGOS010000413.1:0-9217 GCA_035305725.1 Cyclobacteriaceae bacterium | reverse complement strand
AGTGACAATGTCAGGGTGTCGGCGCGGGTAATGTATTCCACGTCCAACGACAATGTACCGCCTACCGGGGTTAATCTGTTTGGAAGAACCCAGGGTATCCCCCCAACCGCCAAGCATCGGTATGAGGATGGCAGCCTGGCACCGGGGGTAAACACTTCCCTGGGCAATCCGGAATATGTGGTGAGTTATGTGGATGCCAAGAACAATACGGACAGGCTGTCCCTTGCCCTTGGTGCCCATTGGGAAATCATTCCCGGCCTGACCTTCGACCCGCAGGTGTCCCTCTATCAGGTCACCGAAGATGCCCGATATTTTGAAAGAGCCTATTATAATGGACCCACGGCCTACAACACCAATCGCAACGCCAGTGGGTCATTTGGCAAGGAGCTGCAAAAACAAGCCGATGCAGTCTTTTCCTATACCAGGGATTTCAATTTGCACCATGTGGACGCGCAGGTTGGCGGCTCGTATTTTTCCACAATGGATGCCGGCCTGAGCGCGGCGGGAAGAGGAGCAGCCACAGACTTAATCCCCACGCTGAATGCCTCCGCCACACCGGTAAGCGTAAGCGGCTCGGAAGCCCACCAGCTTATTCTGGGATATTTCGGGCGGGTAAACTATGATTTTGCCAGGAGGTACCTTCTTTCCCTGAACGCCCGGTACGACGGGGCTTCCAATTTGGGTGAAGGCAACAAGTGGGGATTTTTTCCGGGCATCTCCGCCGGATGGAATGTCTATGAGGAAGACTTTTGGCAGGCTCTTCCCGAAGATCTTCTAAGACTAAAGCTAAGGGCAAGCTATGGGATTAACGGAAACATCAGCGGGCTCGGCTTTTACACGGCCCAGGGAAGCTATAGTGTAGGGTCCAGGTACAACGGGATTGCCATGGTTCAAAACACCTCCCTTGCCAACTCGGAACTCCAATGGGAAAAATCCAAAACGCTCAATTTTGGCTTGGACCTGGGGATTTGGGATGAAAGAGTATCCATACTTTTTGACATCTACAGACGGGAAACAGATAACCTGCTTGCCAGCCTTGCGCTGCCCCATTCCACAGGCTTTGGAAGTATCCTTACTAACTCCGGAAGTCTGGAAAACCGGGGTGTGGAAATCGAACTTCGGGCCAGTGTTTTGCCCGCATCGTCTCCTTTCCAATGGGAGATTTCTTTTAATGCCGCCACGGTCAAAAACAAAATCCTGGAGCTGCCCCATAACGGCATTGAAAACAACCGGGTCGGCGGATTCCTGGTCTGGGATGCCGAACTGCGGGATTACGCGTGGAAAGGCGGATTACAGGAAGGCGGGACCATGGGTGATTATTACGCCTATAAGCACCTGAAGGTGTTTGCCACCGATGAAGAGGCGGCCAATGCCCCTGTGGATATTAATGTCCCCCATGACGACAAACGAAAATATGGCGGTGATGTGGACTTTCTTGATGCCGATGGCAACAACATCATCGATTCCAGGGATATGGTATATGTTGGAAATGAGTTTCCCACAGCCACCGGAGGGATTTTCAGTTCCTTTTTCTATAAAAACATTTCCCTGGGCGTGCGCATGGACTATACCATTGGGCATACCATTTACAACTACACCTATGGGACCCTGATCGGTCAGTTTCAGGGAGACAACGGCTTATCCAAGGACCTGCTGAGATCCTGGCAAAAACAGGGGGATATCACCGACATCCCGAGGTTTTACTGGGCTGACCAACAAGCCAGCAACAACCTGTATAGAGGCGGTAGTTATTCTTCTTTTTTGTATGAAAAAGGCGACTACCTGGCCCTACGGGAAGTCAGCCTTTCCTACAGATTACCCACATCCATCCTGGAAAGCATCAGCCTCTCCAACCTCAGCGTGAATGTGACGGGACACAACCTGCATTACTTCACGAATTACAGAGGCGCCAATCCGGAAGAAGGAGGCCGCAACACGGGGAGGTATCCTATTCCCCGCAACATTTCTTTTGGCGTGAACCTAACCTTTTAACCTTGGAAATGAAGAATATAAATTGGTGAATTATGAAAAATATAACTAAGATATTGTTGGGGTTTTTCCTGGGTCCTATAATGGTCTTTTCCTGCAAATCCGACCTGGAACTTGAGCCAATCAGCCAGATTTCGAACGCATCCTTCTGGAAAACTGAAAATGATGCCGTGGGGGCTTTGTATGGTATGTACGGAAGATTCAGGGACCAGGGGCAAAACCTGTACTACTGGGGAGAGATGAGAAGCCAGACCGCCGGCAACGGCGTGGCCGGCAATTATCAATGGGAACTTGAAATGTTCAGCAACACGCTGACCTCCAGCACCGCGCTGCCCACCTGGCAGGGGTTGTATACCGTCATCCATGACGCCAATCTTTTGTTGAGGTTCGTTCCGCAGATTTCCTTCAGCTCGGAGGAAAGAAAGAACTCCATCCTGGCGCAGGCCTATGCCATGCGTGCATTTTGCTATTTTGTGATGGTGAGGACATGGGGTGACGCGGTATTGGTGGATGAACCGTTTCTTAGCTTCGACCCGGTAGCGGTGCAACGGGAAAGGACGCCCAAAGCGGAAGTCCTTGCCTTTATTAAAAATGATCTGGAACAGGCCCTGGCCCTTTTTCCCGACAACAATTACCCTGAAGGCAGAAATATATTTTCCAGACCGGCGGCAAACGCCTTAAAAGGTGAAGTATATTTATGGACGGGAAAGAAAGAAGGCGGTGGAACCGCGGATTTTACCACAGCACTTAATGCACTGACAGAAATCACCGGCACCGAAGTGGCCCTCCTTGATGACTATGCAAGCGTTTTTGACTATGACAACAAGGGAAATGAGGAAATCATTTTCGCCGTAAAACATGCTGAATTTGAAACGGGTGACCTTCAACCCTATGCCCATATGTGGATGTATCCGGCATATATTCCTGCCACCATTGATGAGGAAACCCAAAAAATCCTAGAGGGCGGGAATGGTAATTCGGTGCTGGAAGTGGAACCCCATGTTCAGGCTGCTTTCAGTGAAGAGGACCAACGGAAAGATGCCTCCTTCCGGGTCATTTATGCTTATCCGGACGGAATAAAAACCTATTATGCATCGATCGTTTACAAATACCACGGTACTTTGATCGGTGGGTTGAGATATTGGTATAATGACCGGATCATCTATCGGTACGGGGATGTACTGCTGATGATCGCTGAGGCTAAAAACGCCCTAAGACAGGATCCTTCACCCGAAATGAACCAAATCCGCCAACGCGCCTATGGAAATAATTTCCCGGGACATGAATTTGTGAGTTCCGGCCAGGAAACCAACGATGAAGCAATTTTAAGAGAGCGGCTGCTTGAAATGGCCTTCGAAGGAAAATACTGGTGGGACTTGCTACGTTTTGATAAAGCTTTTGAACTGGTTCCTTCCCTGCAAAACAAGGTTGGCCAGGATCACCTGGAATTATTTCCCATCGTGTTGTCCACCTTAAGCGTAGAACCCAAAGTCCAACAAAATCCCGGCTATTGATTGGCAAACATTACCATCGGCACCGGAAGCGCACGCTACCAATTATATAATCTTGAAAACACAATCAAATGGATAAAAATACAGATATTAATTCCCACTTTTATTCAGCGGGCAAAACCAATCCTTCAAGAAGAAGATTTCTAAAGCAAGGCGTCTTGGGCGCGTTTGTTTTTCCCGCTACCATCAACATCAAAAGCGATTTTATGGACAAACCCCTCAAAAAAATGGATTCCTCTTTTTCCTGTATAGACTATGGCCGGTCTTTTTTCTGTAATACCGCTGAATTCAATTCTGTCAGGATGTGGATAGAAAGCCGTACCCGCATAGAAGATACCCGTTCGGGACAAAGCATCACCTACTACCAGGGCGCGTCCTGCAAAAGTGAAAACACGTTTGGCGCATCAGACTTGTTTTATGAAGACAATTATGATTTTCTGCCTATTTTTGGGGAAGGGCATGTGCTGGTCTTTCGGCGCTTTGCCGAGAAACGGGAAGACCGATATAGGTCAGTAAAAAAAATGGAAGAAATGTGGGGTGCAGACCCGGTGATTTATGTGCCGGTCCCGGAAACAGTCACTGAACTGGACAGTTTCGAAAAAATCCGGGACGCCACCGCTGCGGGGATACCCATTGTCACACAAACAGAATTTCACAACAAAGAGACCGGGCTCACCGCCATTATTGAAGCGCCTTGTAAAACGATGAACATCAGCCATCCTAAGAAAATGTACCAGGTAGATACCGGGCCGGTAGCTTTTCCTGACCTGAACAAGAAATACAATCCACAGATCAACTCACTAAGCCTCGCTTTTATCGCGTTTAATCAGCCACACTTTGCAGATTTTGTAATTGAGGCACCCACTGAAATAAAAAATGAGGGAAAAACAGTGGGTACTGTGTATCATTATTCCAAGCTGTTAACCCTGGACGTAAAAAACAGGATTTACGGGTTGGGCAGTTTGTGACGAAGCCGGCGGAGGGAGCTACAGCAGTACGTGGCGGCACAAGTTGCCTCCCGGGCCCGGCATTTTCCTTAGCACAGCGCATTTTCCTCAAGTATAACCGTCAAGAAATTTATAATGAACAAGTTTTCGAGAAGACATTTTTTTGAAAAGTCTCTTTTCCTGCTTCCCATGCCAGCGATATTTTCCTTTTCACCTGGTCTATTTAAAAATGCCACCGCATCCCAACCTTTTTCAGAAGATAAGGATAAGGAACTGATTGCAAAGCACCTCAAGGAAAAGGATCCACTGATCTGGGTATTTATCGGAGACAGCATTACCCACGGCGCAAAACATACCCATGGATACCGTTCCTATCCGGAAGTATTTTCCGAACGCGTACGCTATGAATTGGGGAGGGTCAGGGATGTGGTCATCAACACGGGGATAAGCGGCAACACCACCCAGAATATCCTGGACGATTTTGACTGGAGGGTAAAGCAGTTTAACCCCCGCATCGTGTCTCTGATGATTGGCACAAACGATTGCGCCACGGGGCGGATTCCCATAGCGCTTTACGAAAAAAACCTTAACCTGTTGGTGGATAAAATCAGGGACCTGGACGCTATACCTATTCTCCATACCCCAAACTTAATTATTACCAGCCTGGATCCTTCCAGGGCGGCGTTGGAGAAATATACCGGGGTCATCAGAAAGGTAGCGTCAGAAGCTGGGGTAATTCTTGTGGATAATTATAAGCATTGGCAGGACACGTTAGAAGGCCCGGACGGCATGAAGGTACACAAGGTATGGCTGAATGATCCGCTGCATCCGAACGGGCATGGCCATTCTGAGTTAGCCCGGGAGATGTTCAGAGAGCTTTCCATCTTTGATCCGGAAGCGCCCACCTGCGGTGCGCCTTACTATGAAGGGGAACATTAGTGCATTTTCAGAAACTGGATCAATGCCGGATTTTAGCCTGTCCGGAGCGACTAAGAACAACTTCCCCGTGAAGCGGAAATAAAGGCCAAAGTCCCAATATGTATGATGTATTTCTCCGGAGTTTAAATTGCCCTTGCCATTGGTGGGATTAATGCGTATTTTTATCCCGCACATAATTATATTTTATAATTCCATGATTACCGGAATATAAGATAATAATACCCGTTCGCTCATGACTTGGAGCGCTCCGATGGCCGATATGTAATATTTTCTATAGAAAAGACTACTAACCTACAGAAAGAACCAATAATTGGAACCCATGAAAAACCTAGAACTTGCCAAGCCCACCTTCCGAATTATCATTCCACTGCTTTCATTAGCGCTGTTGATCGCGGTTTCCTGTTCCTCAGGAGAAACAGTCACTGAGGAAAATACGGAGGCATCCGTTATTGATAGAACCTTGATATTGAATCCAGGGGAAAACAATCCCAGAAACAGTGAAGGGGATTTTATTCAACTTAATGACGGGAGAATCCTGTTTGTGTATTCCCACTACTATGGCGAGTCCTCCAGCGACCACGGCACAGCACATTTGGCAGGCCGGTATTCGGAAGACCAGGGACAAACCTGGACAGAAGAGGATGAGTTGATTCTGCCCAATGAAGGCGGCATGAATGTCATGTCCGTTTCTTTACTCCGCCTGCAAAACGGCGATATTGCGATGTTCTATCTTAGGAAAAACAATACGGACGACTGTATCCCGATGATGCGGATATCCAAAGACGAAGCCAAAACCTGGTCCGAAGCCGTGCCATGCATCACGGACAGGGAAGGATATTTCGTGTTGAATAACGATAGGGTAATACAACTGGAAAACGGCAGACTACTGCTTGCGGTGGCCCAGCATGCCGCCCCTGGCGAAGAATGGGGCGGTATGGGCAAGATTTTCTCCTACTATTCCGATGACAACGGCCAAACCTGGAAAAGCAGTCCCGAGCTGGCCAACCCGGACAGCATCGTATTGCAGGAGCCCGGCGTCGTGGAACTGAAAGACGGTACCATTATGATGTTTATCCGCTCTAACGCAGGTGTACAAATGCTTGCCTACTCCCAGGACCAGGGGGAAACCTGGTCAGATCTGGAAAAAAGCACCTTGGTATCCCCCGTTTCTCCCGCCACCATAGAAAGAATCCCAAAAACCGGTGATCTGCTGGCGGTTTGGAATAATAACCTTGCTGACGATCCTGATATTGCCAGACTCAGAACCCCTTTAAATGCGGCCATATCCAAAGATGAAGGCCGAACCTGGGAAAGCATCAAAACTTTGGAAGATGATCCGGACGGTTGGTATTGCTATACGGCCATGGACTTTGTGGACGATCATGTATTACTGGGTTATTGTGCGGGAAACAGGCCCCAGGGCACCGGGTTGTCCGTGACCAACGTCACACGCCTTGGTGTAGACTGGCTATACAATGAATAAAACACGCTCGATAATATAGGAAACGTGTCATCTGTCTATGGTACTTAGGCTGGATATTAACAGGAAGAAGATCAACGACCCATTGGATGCAGGAACAGGAAATTTTTCCGACAAAGGTAATTGATTCGAAGGAGGCAGGTCCAAAAGGACTGGTCATCGCCGGTGTCCACGGCGATGAGTATGAACCCGTCTTTGCGGTCCAAAGGCTAATCCGGGAACTGGAAGGAAAACTGGTTTCCGGAAGCGTTGCCCTTATTCCGGTAGTCAATACTTCGGCATTTTTCTCTTCCTCCCGGGCAGGGGAAGACGGGCTTGATCTGGCAAGAACCTGTCCCGGAGACGAATCAGGTACCCGTACGGAAAGAGTCGCAGCCGCAATCAGCGAAAAAATCAGAAACAGCGATTTTCTGATCGACATGCACACGGGAGGAAATCTCTTTGCCATTGCCCCTCTTGCCGGATACATGCTGCATCCTTCCCGGCATGTCTTATCGGCACAAAGGGAAATGGCCGTGGCCTTTAATCTTTCCATCATATGGGGGACCCATGCCGGACTGGATGGCAGGACCCTGTCGGTAGCCAGGGACGCCGGAATTCCCTCCATTTATACGGAAACGGGAGGAGGAGGAAGTAAAGATCCCCGGTTCGTCGAAATGTTGTTCCAAGGATGCCTGAATGTACTGGCCCATTTTGGCATGCTGGAGGAAAAAAAGCGGGAACCAAAGGTTCAGTATATAGTGGAAGACAATACCGCCGAAAGCGGACATCTGCAGGTCATGTACCCCTCGCCGGTAACGGGAATTTTTCAGCCCGTGGTCAAACTCAATGAGACAGTCAAAAAAGGACAAACCATCGGGCTGTTATGTGACCTCGACGGAACAATCCTTAGTCATATTACCGCGGAACAAAGCGGCTTGTTGTTTTTACTCCGGGAGGTTCCTTCGGTGAAAAAAGGGGATGCATTGGCCGGGATACTGCCTATTGAGCGCCCCGGTAAAGTTGAAATTGAATGAAAAAGGATATAAAAGGAGTAGCCATCATCACTGGAGCATCCCGGGGCATTGGCCGGGCCTTGGCGGAAAAATACGCCCGTGAGGGATTTAACCTTACGCTGGTCGCAGACGCGGAAGAGGAGCTGCAGGAAACCGCTTCAATCCTGGACAACAATGAAAGCTGCCTTATCCTCTGTGGAAACCTCGAAAATGATGGCTTCCTTAAGGAAATCATTGACCGGACATTTCAAAAATGGGGCAGGATAGATATTCTGGTCAACAATGCGGCATGGCGTACGGTAGAAACGCTGAAAAGCATGTCTTTGGACACCTGGGAAAAAACCCTGAGGGTTTGCCTGACCGCACCTGCTTTTTTGGGTAAAATGGCGGCGGAAAAAATGGAGCAAAACAACACAGGCGGGGTGATCATCAACCTGAGCAGCATTATGGCAGAAAGGGCCGGCGGCACCAGCCCCGCCTATGTGGCCAGCAAAGGCGCTTTGTTGAGCCTCACTTATGAAATGGCAGCCCTTTACGGTCCTTCCCGGATCAGGGTGCTCGCCGTGTGTCCCGGCAATGTGGTCACACAAATGAGTCAGGACTATACCGATGAACGGGGAGAAAATATAAGCCAGAGGCTGAAAGAGGAAATGGAAGGAATGACACCTTTAAGGAGAAGTGCCGCCCCCCAGGAAGTCGCCGATGCGGTCTATTGGCTTAGCTCCGAAGAAGCGGCATTTATGACCGGTACATCCCTGGTTATTGACGGGGGATTCAGCCATAATTTCAATAGCTATAAAGCCAAAAGACTTCAGTTCCCGGGCGCGTTTTGAAAGGCATTTGGAAATATCGTACGCTGCTTTCTTTGCCGGAACATTTCGAACCGCTCAGTCTTGGTGAAGGAAACACACCCTTGATCCGGTCCAGGAACATCGGTCCGTCGCTAGGCATGGATCAATTGTACTTTAAGCTGGAAACAGCCAATCCCTCCGGCTCCTATAAAGACCGGTTTGCGGCTGTGGCAATCTCCCAGGTGCTGGCAGACAAAGGCTCCCTCTGCCTGGGCACTTCCAGCGGAAACACCGGTGCAGCCCTGGCGGCGTATGCGGCCCTGGCAGGAATCCCGTGTAAAATTGCCATTGTCGACGGTGCGCCAAAGGGCAAACTAAAGCAGATGAGGGCGTATGGGGCAAAATTATGGATGATCAAAGGCTTTGGAAAAGATGCGGACGTCACCGAGGAGGTTTTTGACAAACTGCGCGAGCTTGGCAGGAACAACAATACCCATATTCAGGTAAGTGCTTTCAAGTTTTGCCCGGTATCTATGAAGGGCGTCGCCTCCATCAGCTTTGAAAT
>DATGOS010000412.1:0-2620 GCA_035305725.1 Cyclobacteriaceae bacterium | reverse complement strand
CGCAAAAAAACAAAGCCATTGAAAAAATAGTCAAGCCCATCATGCGCAAGGTCAAAAGACAGGGGGATAAGGCCCTTAAAAAATTTGCGCAGGAATATGATCATGTAGAGATAAAATCGCTGTTGGTCAGCCGGGAGGAGATCAGGGCGGCCTATCCTCTGGTGGATCAGGAGCTGCAAGAAGCCGTCAAGCTTGCCAAACAGAATATTGAAAAATTCCACGCCGCCCAGGCTACGCCTGACCTGTCCATGGATACCATGCCCGGGGTGACCTGTATGCGGAAAAGTGTGGCGATTCAAAAAGTTGGCTTGTACATCCCCGGCGGTACCGCCCCGCTGTTTTCTACCGTCTTGATGCTGGGCATACCTGCCAATATTGCGGGCTGCGAGGAAATCATCCTCTGCACGCCGCCCAACAAAGAAGGCAACATCCATCCGGCCATTTTGTACGCCGCAGACCTGGTAGGCATTGACAAGATCATCAAAGCCGGGGGCGCCCAGGCCATAGCCGCAATGGCCTATGGCACCGAGACGGTACCCAAAGTGGACAAAATCTTCGGGCCGGGCAATCAATACGTCACGGCCGCCAAACAGCTTGCCACCAAAAAGGGCATAGCCATTGATATGCCCGCCGGACCCTCGGAAGTGCTGGTATATGCGGATGATACCGCCATTCCTGCGTTTGTGGCTGCCGACCTGCTTTCCCAGGCGGAGCACGGCATAGACAGCCAGGTGGTGCTGGTGGCCGATACGGAAAAGCTCGCCAAGAAAATCCTGAAGGAAGTTACACAGCAACTGGAGCGGTTACCCCGAAAAGAAATCGCCGAAAAAGCCCTGGAGTCCAGTGTTGCCGTTGTCATGCCCAACCAGGACAAAGCTATTGAACTGATTAATGAATATGCGCCCGAACATCTGATCATTGCGGTCAGCAATGCGGACGCCGCCGCGGACAGGATTGTCAACGCCGGATCGGTCTTTATCGGAAACTTCACGCCCGAGTCCGCCGGTGACTATGCCTCCGGGACCAACCATACCCTGCCCACCAACGGGTATGCCAAAAACTACAGCGGACTCTCCCTTGACAGCTTCCTGAAGAAAATAACCTATCAAAGAATCACGGAGGAGGGATTAAAAAATATAGGCCCTGCCGTGGAAGTGATGGCCGCCAACGAATTGCTCAGGGCACACAAGAATGCGGTTTCAATCCGCCTGGACTACCTTAACAACAACGCCGATGACTTTTCCAATAGATAAGTTTTTACGCCCACATATCACAAAACTAACGCCTTATTCCTCTGCCCGGGATGAATATTCCGGAAAGGAAGGTGTTTTTTTAGACGCCAATGAAAATCCTTTAGGGTCTATTACCGCAGAAGACTTTAACCGCTATCCCGACCCCTACCAACAATCTCTAAAACAAGGTATAGCGGAGATCAAGAACGTTCCGTCCCAGCGGATCTTCCTGGGAAACGGCAGCGATGAGGTCATCGACTTGCTTTTCCGGGCGTTTTGTAATCCCGGTAGAGACAACGTCATCATCCTGCCCCCCACCTACGGCATGTATGGGGTAAGTGCCGAGATTAATGAGGTAGCCGTTAAAAAGGTAAACCTGACGGAGGATTTTCAGATGCGCCCAGACGAAATCCTGGCCGCGGTGGACGCCTTCACCAAGATTATATTTATTTGTTCTCCCAACAATCCCAGCGGCAACGGGATGAACCGGGAAGCTGTTTTGCAGGTGATTGAGGGATTTGAAGGGCTGGTTGTCGTGGACGAAGCCTATATCGATTTCAGTGAGGATCCTGGTTTTTCCTCCCAGCTTGATCAGTATCCCAACCTGTTGGTGATGCAAACTTTTTCCAAAGCCTGGGGATTGGCTGCGCTGCGGCTGGGAATGGCTTTTGCTTCAACAGATATCATCCGGGTGCTCAACCGCATCAAGCCGCCGTACAATGTCAGTGGGCTGACCCAGTCTACCGTATTGTCGGCCCTCGGACAAGCCGGCAAAGTGGGGGATATGGTAAAAACCATCCTGGAAGAACGGGATTTTCTGGAAAAAAATTTAAAGCAGATCAGCCTGGTCAGGCACATTTATCCCTCAGATGCTAATTTTCTGCTGGTGAGGGTGCCTGATGCCGGACAGGTGTACCGGTACTTGGTGGAGAAAAAGATCATCGTCCGGGACCGGTCAAAGGTGGTCCTCTGTGACGGATGTTTGCGCATTTCGGTGGGAACCCGAAGTGAAAATGAAATGCTGCTGGAAGCACTGGCGCAATATAAATAAAGTGAACGTTTAAAAGATATTAATTTAGCTGCCCTTTCTATGAAAAAAGTCTTGTTTATAGACCGTGACGGAACAATTATTAAGGAACCACCTACCGATTTTCAGGTCGACAGTCTGGAAAAACTCGAATTTTACCCGAAAGCAATTTCTAACTTGAGAAAAATCGCTGAAGAAACAGACTATGAACTGGTGATGGTGACTAACCAGGACGGATTGGGAACGGATTCCTTTCCCGAAGACACTTTTTGGCCTGCACAGTACAAGATGCTGAAAACGCTGGAAGAGGAGGGCGTTATTTTTTCCGCGATACATGTGGACAAGACTTTTGAACATGAAA
>DATGOS010000411.1:0-4208 GCA_035305725.1 Cyclobacteriaceae bacterium | reverse complement strand
TGGTTTTGTGTTTTTTCCCATAGAGAAAATTTTAACTTTGCATGGACCCAAAGCGATGAACAATGAACCTGCTCCTGCCATGAACCTGCTCCGGAAAAAGATCCAAAATTTGTTGCCGGCTTATTTTGCGATGGTCATGGCGACGGGCATTGTTTCCATAGCGGCCTATTTGGACGGACTGCTGCTGTTTGGCTATTTGCTTTTTTATGTCAATATCGGTTTCCTTCTTGGCCTTGGTTTTTTGTTCATCATAAGATGTATTGTTTTTAAAAAGGAGGTTTTGGAGGATTTTAGAAGTTACCAAAAAGGCCCCGGTTTTTTAACTATCGTAGCGGCGCTCTGTATTGTGGGCAACCAGTTTATTCTGCTTTTTGACCAGACGGGTCCGGCCAAAGCGATTTTGCTCCTTGCCGCGGTGCTGTGGCTCTTTATCATTTACGGATTTTTTTTCAACATCACCGTCACGAAAAACAAGAAGCCATTGCAGGAAGGCATCAACGGTACCTGGTTGGTTGTCATCGTGTCCATACAGGCTTTGTCTTGCCTGATCGCTTCTATTGCCCCCGATTTCGGCGCGCACAACCATGTCTATCTTTTCGTCGCCGTATGTATGTTTATGCTGGGCTGCTTTTTTTACCTGTACATTATGTCCCTGATCATATACAGGATATCTTTTTTTTCTCTTAATGCGAATGAACTGGGAGCTCCCTATTGGATAAACATGGGTGCCACGGCCATTACTACATTAGCGGGTTCCATGATAATTCTTCATGCTGAGATTTTCCCCCTAATTGGGGAAATCCTTCCTTTTATAAAAGGCTTTACCCTGTTTTTCTGGGCAGCGGGTACCTGGTGGATTCCCTTGTTGATTTTTTTGGGTATATGGAGACATTTCATCAAAAAAGTGCCGGTTCCCACCAGTCCCAATGGGTATGACCCTTCGTATTGGGGAATGGCTTTCCCCCTGGGCATGTACACCGTATGCACGTTCAGGCTGAGCGAAGCCCTCGATTTGGCGTTCTTGTCCGTGATTCCGCAGGTTTTCATCTACGTGGCCATTTTTGTGTGGCTTGCTTTGATCCTCGGATTTATGAGGCATACGGCGGATTGGGTATTTAAGCGAGGAAGCGCCAGCCCAGGACTGGCGGACTAGTCCGTAGCTGATTTTTGGAGAGAATTTTGTGTATGATTTTGGGCCGGTAGTAGAAATTCCATATATTTAAATAATTCATTTTTTTATTTCCCGTAATAATTGGAAGCAAAAAATGTATAGACTGTTCCAGACATTGGACCGACTGGCCCTGATTAAAGCTACAATAGCGGCAATCGGAGTAATTGTGCTGGTACTGCTGGGATCGAGGAATCTACAAAACTTTGATGCCGCTTTAATTGCCTATTTGGTCGGGACCGTGTTTGCGGTTTTTGGTATTGCCTACCGCTATTCTGTATGGATACAAAGACCCCCGACACGCCTATATTGGCGCAGGAGCATGCAGTTTCTTTTTAGCAGACATTTTATCCCCTACATCCTCCGTTCGATCAGGCTGTTTTTTCGAAACATCATGTTTCAGCGGTTTATCGCCTACCGGAGCAGAACCCGTTGGGTGGGCCATTTTCTTCTGGCCACCGGTTGCTTGCTGGCCTTTGCCATTACGCTTCCCCTCACCTTTGGATGGATCCATTTTGAATTAAAGCCCGGCGATGATGTGACGTATTATGCGCATTTTTTTGGGTTTGAAGCCGGGTCGTTCGCATTGGGTTCTCCTATGGCTTTCATTGCTTTTCATGGGTTGGTGTGGAGTTCAATACTGGTCACCATAGGCGCGGTGATCATGATGAAGCGAAGATTCACCGACGGTGGGTTGATTGCTACCCAATCCTTTGAAAATGACTGGCTCCCCTTGATATTGCTTGTCGCCATCTCCGTCACAGGGGTAGGCATTTCCTATGATTATACCTTTCTGCAAGGGAAAACTTATCAGTTCATGGCCGTAACGCACGCGATCACCGTGATCCTGTTTTTGGTATGGCTTCCTTTTGGAAAGTTTTTCCACATCTTCCAGCGCCTGGCGCAGTTGGGCGCCAACCTCTACAAGACAGAAGGTACGCGTAGGGGAATGGCCGTCTGTCCCCATACCGGAGAGGAATTTGCCACCCAAACCCATGTAAACGACCTCAAGACGGTCACCCGGCAACTTGGGTTTAATTATAACAAGCAGGACGGGGGCAATCACCTGGACCTTAGTCCCGAAGGCAAAAGATCGGCATTGGCCAAGGCCCATTTCCAGGCAAGAAAGGAATCCGGAAAATTCTTTGGCTAAAGAAATTTGAAATCGCAACTATGGCTAAACTCCCCGTATCGGTTGACAAAATCATAGAAAAATATGGGCCACATAAGGTCTATGCCCCGCAGGTGGGTTTTCACGGTGCGCATGAGCCCGACAAACTGGTGAAGACCCACTGTTGCTATTGCGGTATGCAATGCGGGATTCAACTGAAAGTCAAGGACAATAAAATAGCAGGCTTTGAGCCATGGATGGAGTTTCCATTTAATGAAGGCCGCCTTTGCCCAAAAGGGGTGCAGCGTTATGTTCAAAACAACCATCCGGACAGACTTTTATCCTCCCTGCAAAGGGTGGAAGGGGTAGGTTTTGAACCCATTTCCTGGGAACATGCCATGAGCAGGACGGTAAATGAAATCCAAAGAATCCAAAAGGAGTACGGCCATGATGCCTTTGCCATGTTGTCGGGGGTCTCATTGACCAATGAGAAAAGTTATATGATCGGGAAGTTTGCCCGCGTGGCATTAAAGACGGCCAATCTCGATTATAACGGCCGCCTTTGCATGGTGAGCGCCGGAGGCGGCAATAAAAAAGCCTTCGGTCTGGACAGGACCTCCAACAGCTGGGCGGATCTGAAATACGCGGAAGTCATCATCGTGGCCGGGGCAAATATCAGTGAAACCTTTCCCACCCTCACCCATTATATCTGGCAGGCCAGGGATAAAGGCGCCAAACTCATCGTGGTGGATCCCAGGATGACGCCGATCGCCCGTACCGCTGACCTGCATCTACCCATCATACCCGGCGGGGATTCTGCCTTGTTCGGCGCGATGCTCAAGATCCTTGTGGACAACGACTGGCTGGATCATGATTTTATCCAAAACCATACGGCTGGATTTGAAGAAACCATTGAAGCCGTCAAAGACTATGATTTGGATTGGGCACAGGAAAAAACGGGCATAGACAAGAGCCTGATTTATGAGGCAGCCCGACTTTGGGGCCAGGCCAAAACCAGTTTTTTGCTCCATGCCCGGGGAATCGAACACCATACCAAAGGTGTGGACAATGTATTAAGCTGTATCAACCTGGTGCTGGCCACAGGAAGGATAGGCAAACCCTATTGTGGGTATGGGACCATCACCGGGCAGGGCAACGGGCAGGGAGGAAGAGAGCATGGGCACAAGTGTGACCAGTTGCCGGGCAACCGGGATATCACCAATCCCGAGCACCGCAGATATATTGCCGGTGTCTGGGAAATCGATGAAAAGGACATGCCCGGCAAAGGCCTCACCGCTTATGAACAAATTGATGCCATCCACCGGGGAGAAATAAAGGGAATGATTTCCATATGTTTCAATCCGCTGGTTTCTCTGCCCAACAACAATTACGTCCGGGAGGCGCTGGAAAAACTTGAGTTTTACATTTGCATAGACACCTTTCTTTGCGAAACGGCCAGGTACGCCGACATTGTGATGGCGGGTTCCCTGCATGAGGAGGAAGAGGGAACAGTGACCACGGCTGAAGGCAGGGTGGTAAAAATCAACCAGGCCGTTACACCTCCCGGTGACGCCCGAAAAGACGGTGAAATATTGATGGAAATCGCGGCCCGCCTGGGAGAGGGCGACAAATTCAGCTTCCCCAGTAGTGAGGATATCTTTAACGAGCTGAGGGTCGCCTCCAAGGGTGGCACGGCGGATTACTATGGCATCACCTACAAAAAGGTAGAGGAAAATATGGGGATATTCTGGCCATGCCCAAGCCTGGATCATCCGGGAACACCCCGGCTATGGGAGGACAGAAAATTTAAAACCCCTGATGGCAAGGCCCATTTTAATCCGGTCAGCTACCGGACTGCTTCCGAGATAACCGATGAGGAATTTCCTGTGGTACTGACTACCGGCAGGGTGGTTTCCCAATATTTAAGCG
>DATGOS010000410.1:0-3188 GCA_035305725.1 Cyclobacteriaceae bacterium | reverse complement strand
ACGATAGGCTTCCTGAAAATTCCCAGCCATTTCAGAAATACCAACAGGCGGGTATTTGCGGTGGAATAAGGGGAATACAGAATGTCAAACTTCTTTAAGTTCATCAAGACCCTTATTTGCTGATCCAGATGACGGATCTTTATCCAACCGCCGATTTTGTTTATAAAGGGGTACTTTACATGCGGGATAATCATCATGTCAATCCCGCCCCGCTGGTCCAGCTCCACCTTGCCCCAGACATGATGGCTGCCGCTCCTGCCCATTTCCCAAAGCTCATAAGCTTCTTCCATGGAATACTGGTTGATTAAAAGTACCCTCATAAATACCGGTGGAAATACAAATTATCTTGCTAAACAGATTTTTTATCCAGCACAGAGACCAAAGCGGCCTTAAAATCGGCACGCACTTTCTCCGCATCATGCCTATCTTCAGCCAATTTTATGGCTGTCTGGGCTATTCTTTGCCTTTCCTCCTGATTCAACAAGAGGGATTTTAATCCCGCGGTCAGCACTTCCAGGTTATCTTCCGTCACCACCTTAGCCCAGCCATACTTCCCCGCATAATCTACAATGGCGGTTCCCTCGGGTGCGCAGATAAGAATAGGCGTACCGCTGATCATATATTCGGAAGCCTTGGTGGGCATGGAGTACCGAATGAAATTAATGGCCTTGGCAGAAAAGTCATAAGGCAGGAAAAGTATGTCCGCCGCGGCAAATTTAATGGGGAGCTCTTCATAAGGAACGAAGCTTCTATGGATTACACAGTCATATTTGTCTGTCCAGGAAGGCTTTTCGCTGACCTGTAAGATAAATTTAATTGAAGTGTCCATCTCCCGGTTTAGTGCGGTGATGGCTTTGGCCATCCGCTGCAGGGATTTCTCTATGCCCAGCCCTACCCTTCCGGCATATAAAACAGTGGGGGGATCACCCAGCTTATAGCTGTTCCGCTGGCCCTGCTTCCAAAAATTAAGGTCAATAGGATTATGGAAGGTCTGAAAATCATAGCCATATCTCCTTTTGTATTCAATGGCCATAAGATCACTGATGCTTAGGTGCATAGCGGATTTTCCAAGCATGTTACGGAATTCCTTTTGAACTTTTGGGTACCAATATCTGCCCATCAAACCCTTTCCTTCCAATTGTACCCAGTCGTCCATCATGTGAAATACCATAGGCTTGTTGAGAAACTTCTGAATCAATGTACAAAATAAGACTGATTCTCTGGTCTGTGCCTGTGCGTATAGCACATCGGGATTGTAACTGAGTAGCCAATCCTTCAGTTGTTGGGACAGTTCCAGTTTTGATATCGCGTTCTGCACCCCTGTCCACTTCAAAAACGGGTTGACATACCGGTTCAATAGAGCCACCCTAAGGTTTGATTTATTGGTAACAATTCCATTAGCTCCATTTTCCCCAAATTCCAATAGCCCGGAATAATACTTTCGTTTCAGTTTATTAAAAGGAAATGTCCACCTGTATTCCAGGTGGCCCAACTGGTAGTAAGAATCACATATATCGGTACGGGTGTTCGCGTTGACAAGCTGTCCTCGGGTCAAAACAGCTATCTTATCTTTCGGCCATCCTTTAAAAAGATTGGACAAAGTGATCCCTCCCCCGGTGTTGCGGTTAAAAGGCTGAATGAGGATCAGGACTTTGGGTAAACTCATTTGTAGTAAAGCATAGAACTTTAATGCCCATTAATTTGATGGGTAGGAATAAACAAGGCCAGCATCGCCAATAGGCGCCGGGGGTTAAACATGCTGCTCGCGTGCTGCCTCCTGCGCTGCGGAAAGCGCGACCAGATGTGTTACGATACGCTGCGCGGCTTTGCCGTCCCAAAGATCAGGAATTTTTCCTTTTTTCCATGACCCTTCGTACAGTTTTGCCATGGCGGGGGCAAGTGCCTTAGGATCCGTACCCAAAAGTTCGTTGGTGCCAATCTCGCAAGTCTCTGGCCGCTCCGTATTGTTTCTGAGCGTCATGCAGGGAATGCCCATGACCGTGGTTTCTTCAGTGATACCCCCAGAGTCCGTGATGACCGCTTTGGCGTATTTAACCAAATAGTTGAATTCAAGATAACTTAATGGCTCTATCATATAGAGATTGGGCGCTTCTATACCAAGGCCTGCCAGTCTCTGTGCTGTTCTGGGATGCACGGGAAAAATGATGGGAAGCCCCCTACTGAGAGAAATGATTTCATCCAGCAGGAATTTAAGATCCTCTTCCTGGTCCACGTTGGCCGGCCGGTGCAGGGTGATTACAAAATATTCATTTTCCCGCAACTGCACCTGGTCCCAAACTTCCGGTTTGGTAAAGCGGTGCATCTGCTTCAGCAGGGTATCAATCATGGTATTGCCCACGAAAAAGATCTGCTCATCGCTGATGCCTGATTTGCGCAGGTTCTCCCCGGCACCTTCCGTAGTGGTAAAAAAATAATCCGTGATGGCATCGGTCACCATACGGTTGATCTCTTCAGGCATGCTGACATCCCCGGAGCGAATCCCTGCTTCGACATGGGCCACTTTGGTATGGAGCTTTTTTGCTGTAATGGAACATGCCATGGTCGAAGTGACATCGCCCACCACCAATACCAGGTCTGTTGGATTATTTACCAGTTCCTGCTCAAAGCGAACCATAATATTGGCCGTTTGCTCGGCCTGCGTTCCTCCTCCTGCCTCAAGATTCACATCCGGTAGGGGTATGCCCAACTGTTCGAAAAAGTCATGGCTCATCTTTTTGTCATAATGCTGTCCCGTATGCACCAGACGGTATTGGATATCGGTCCCTTTGCTTGCTTCCTGTTCTATGGCTTCAATGATCGGAGCAATCTTCATAAAATTTGGCCGGGCTCCGGCGATAATCGTGATCTTCATCGTCGTGAATTTAAAATTTTTTCGGGCAATCTTCTCGCTGGATTAGCCATTTTTTTCATAAACTTTTCTCTGAACACCAGCATAATAAAGGCGGTATTGGTGTACAAGTATCTTCTCCACATCCTTCGCGGTTCCTGCATGGTCCTGAACAACCATTCCAAGCCGTTTCGTTGCATCCATAGCGGAGCCCTTTTCACTCTTCCTGACACCACATCAAAGCTTCCCCCTACGCCCATGATAAAGCGGGCATTGAACAGGTGCTTGTACCGGTCCAGGAAAATTTCTTTTTTGGGGGAACTGATGGCCACAAACAAAA
>DATGOS010000409.1:0-2136 GCA_035305725.1 Cyclobacteriaceae bacterium | reverse complement strand
GTTGCATACGCGTTACGCACCCATCCGCCACTCTCTCCCCCCCGAAAGGGGGATACCGTTCGACTTGCATGTATTAGGCCTGCCGCTAGCGTTCATCCTGAGCCAGGATCAAACTCTCCATTGTAAAGTGGCTTCGATGGCCAAAAACCATCATCTTGTTCCAAAATGGCCGCCGATTGACATAAATGTCAACCGGCTTGTCTTGTCGTTTTGTTTTACAGTACTTCAATGAACTTTTCCCTCCATAATGGGTAAAAAAACCCGGTGGGATTGGTTTTCGAAACTTTTATCGAAAAGCGAATGCAAATATCGGAAGAAATCCCCATTCTACCCTACAATCATCTTAAAAGATTTTTAAAATTTTGTTGTGGAAGAACGCCCAAAATCGTGCCGGAAGATCTTTCTTTAGGACATTTCCAAATGGGAATGCAAACATAGAATTCTTTTGAATAATTACCAAATGCAGCCCCTGATTTTGCGATAAAAAAATTAACCCACGAAGGGTGGTTTACTGCTTTACGGGTTTTGGCTTTTTATAAATGGGGACGGTGCTGCAAGGCTCTCCATACATAATTGACCTGGCGCTTCCCATCAATATCTTTACCACCTCCCCATAGGCATACAAAGGGACACTCCGCTTGCTGCAACCTTTCACGACCACAGGCCTGTCACAGTAGTCCGCAGGATCGATCGCCTGAAGCGATTTTTGAAAAAGAAACTGGTCCAAGGCGGCCAGATCTCCCACCACCACTTCACGGGCTACCCCCTGCAGATAGGTCATCACCAGCATATATGCCCAGGAAGGCACGATGGCGTCCACGCTGCAATAAACCGCCACCAATTTGTCCCGGTATATTTCCCAGTCCAGGTTTTTCAGGGATTCCCGAAAGTCCTTTTCCCGCAACACAAGCCCCTGGTACAAATGCTCTCCCAGATCAAAGGAGAGGCGCTCCCCCTCTACATAAAACTCCTCCAGATCTATGGTCACTATCGGACTCTTGGCAACGCGGTTTACAATTTCACTCATGACAACAAGGTACGTTTTGGTTTCACAACCCTAAATTCTTTCAAGTAGTTCGGTTCGAAGTATGCCAGGTCATCAAACTGTTCCTGATTAAATTTTACTTCCGCGAGTTCCCCCACGGTCACAGCGGAATTCAAAAAAGGCACAAAAACAGCATTACCGTGCCTGATCACATTCATCACCTTCTCGTTGGCATCACCCAAAAAATAAACCTTGCCCTGCGCTAAAAAGTCGCCAAACGAGGTTTCATCTATGACTACTGGAGCCAACGGAAGAAGTTCGGTCATCCCTGCGCCCATTACTTTACAATAAACCTCCATCCGTCGGGCATCAATCATCGGAATCACCATATCTTTGTGCTCCAAAAAGGGCAAAACCCTTCTGGCAAGCGCATCCAGCGTATCCACCCCAATAAGCGGAAGATCCAGCGCGTAGGCCAATCCCTTGGCAGTGGAGACTCCTACCCTCAGGCCGGTATAAGATCCCGGCCCTCCCGAGACCGCTATGGCATCGAGCGCCTTCCTATCGGTTCCTGTCTGTTCCAACAGCGCTTCTAGTAGCGGAACCAGCTTCCGGGCATGGCTATTTTCCTGAAACAATTCCAGCATCCCCACAAGCTTTCCATCCTGATGTAAGGCCACGGAACACACTGCCGTAGCTGTTTCCAAAGAAAGTATCAACCCCATATTTTACTACAGTTTAAAAGGCATTTACTTCGAAGCCAGGGGCCTTAAAGTATGTTTATAAACCTTTTCCTGGTTGAGCACCTTCAAAGCTTCATCGATTTCGGGGTCACCGTCAAGTGAAGCCTCAACCATTCCTCCTTCAAAATAGTACCGGGCCACAATCTCATCTTCCAGGGCATTTTTTATCTCCTCTTTGAAGGTGAGTAGATCCTGCTCCTTGCTATGGCTCACCCTTTTCTTCAGGGAAGCAATCTCATTTTTGATATCTTCAAAATATTTTTCCTTTTCGGAATATTTTTCAAGTTCTTCAATGGCCATCTCCACCCTGGTGGTGTAATCATATTCCTTACCGTCTAACCAATTTACAAAATCACTGTACATTTCGTCCGATACGGTAAATTCTCTTGCTGAAGGAATCGAATTGTG
>DATGOS010000408.1:0-3770 GCA_035305725.1 Cyclobacteriaceae bacterium | reverse complement strand
CCCATGCCAAACATGATCAGTTGGATCATGGGAATGATCAATACGCTCAATTGGAATCCGTTCCATTCTATGAAATGCTGGGGATAATAAAGGCCGGTAGCGACCAGGGCAAATATGATCATCCCAAAGGAAAATCCCTTCAACACATCGAATCCCCTGAATCCTATTCCCAATGCCGTGAAAAACACAAGTACAAAAGGCCCTGCCTGGGCAATGTTTCCCAGCAGTATCATTACCAGGGCCACCAGGCCGGACACTAAGGCAATTCCAATAGCTATTTTATAAACCTTTTTCATGTCAGTCAAGGCTAATCCAGCGGCTTTCCTCAGCGGATTGGAAGATCGCCTCCAACACCCGGGTATTGGCCAGTGAATTTTCCAGCGTCACCGGGACTTCGGTGTCTTCCACAATTGCTTTGGTAAAGGCATCCGCCTGCAGGGTGTATTGGTTACAGGTATCAAACTTCAGGGATTCATAGTCTTGATCAAACATATCCCCGGCATTGATCCTCACCTCACAGGGCCGGTCCGGCGGGGCATTAAATGGAATCAGGATTTCCAGTTGCTTTTGATCCCCAAAAAACTGCATGCGCTGATAAGGGACCAGTTGCGTGCTGACCGAGAATACCGCCCTGGCGGAGGGATATTCCAGGATGACACTGGCAATCTTGTCGGTGCCAAATGTCTCATCAAACTGCAGGGAGGCTACCACCCGGACGGGCTCTTCGCCCAGTACAAACCTGGAAGTGAACACGGGATAGCA
This sequence comes from Cyclobacteriaceae bacterium, assembly GCA_035305725.1. Taxonomy (GTDB): domain Bacteria; phylum Bacteroidota; class Bacteroidia; order Cytophagales; family Cyclobacteriaceae; genus DATGMS01. The sequence continues at coordinate 3,008 of DATGOS010000408.1, read as the reverse complement.
GCCAATATCCCATACCCCGCCTCCGCCATGCTCAGGCTTGTTTCGGATGTTATCCGGATTAGTATTGTTGTAGCTGAAAAAGCCCTGCACAATACTGGTTTTGCCTAATGCGCCCTGCTGGACTAATTCCCGGGCCTTTATCCACTGCGGGTGGGTTTTTACCATAAAGGCTTCCCCCACCTTTACCTTATAGCGGTCCCGGGCTTCAATCAAACGGCTGATGTCACCGGAGCGCAAAGCCAGGGGTTTTTCGCAAAGCACATGCTTCCCTGCTTCCATGCATTTTAGGGTATAGTCCACGTGCATGTCATTAGGAAGTGGAATATAAACAGCGTCAATATCCGGGTCGCGGATCAGCGCTTCATAGGATCCATAGGATACGGGAATATCTAACCGTGCAGCAGCGGCGCTTGCCCTTTCCCTATTCCGGGAAGCAATTGCTTTAATTTCATAATTGTCCTGATTTGACATGGCGGGAATTACCTTTTCCAAGGCTAATTTAGACGCGCCCAATACACCCCATTTAATTTTCATTGGCTTGTTTTTTAAGAAATGATATAGGAAAGTCCCAAGACAGTAATGAAGCCCACTACGGAGACAACCGTCTCCATCATGGTCCAGGACTGGAGGGTTTGCTTTTCGGAGAGCCCAAGGTATTTTTTTACCAGCCAAAATCCACTGTCGTTGACATGGGACAAGATACTTGCTCCCGCGGCTATCGCCAGGCCAATAAGCGTTTTCATCGGATCGGAATACTCCATTTGGAGTACCACCGGCGCCATCATGCCCGCTGCCGTCACCATGGCCACTGTCGCGGAACCCTGGATGACCCGGATGATGACTGCGAGCAGGTAAGCCATAATCACGGGTGCCACATTGTAGGTAAGAAATACTTCTGCCATGGCTTCTCCGGCACCACTTTCCACCAGAATCTGCTTAAACATTCCCCCGGCGCCGGTAATCAGGATGATCAGCCCGGCCGGTGCCAGCGCTTTGTCCGAAAACTCCAACAGTTGCTTTGCGTTATAACCTTTTTTGAAACCCAGGAAATAGGAGGCAACAATTGTGGCGATTGTAAGTGCAAAGAAAGGATGACCCAAAAACTGAATTAAGCCTACCCAATAAGTCTCCTCGAGCAATATCCCGGAAAGTACCAGCATTTCCGAAGTGGTCGCCAACAAAATCAGAAAAATAGGCAGCAGGATTATAAACAGGATCATCAGAAAATCCTTTTTTGTACTGCTTACCTGACTTTCAGAATACTCGATAAAGTCAGGCGTGCCCACGACGATCTTCTTTGAAATATAATTTCCGAAAACAGGTCCGGCCACCACCGCGGCTGGAATACCCACCAGGATGCCCAGGCCGATCATCCAGCCCATCGGCACATCCAGAATCTGCGCCACGGCAACGGGCCCAGGGGTGGGGGGAATAAAGGCGTGCGCCACTGCCATACCAGCCAGCAAAGGAATGGCAAAATAAAGTAAGGACAGGCCCGAACGTTTCGCCAAAGCGTACACAATGGGAACAAGTATGATAAAGCCAACATCCAAAAAAACGGGGATGGAAACAATAAATCCCGTAAGCATCAACGCCCAATTGGATCTTTTTTCTCCAAATGCTTTGATGGTGTAATGGGCCAGGGTTTGCGCACCTCCGGATACCTCCAACAGCTTACCCAAAATCGCGCCCATGCCCACCACAATGGCAATGAATCCCAGGATGTCTCCCATGCCTTTCTGTAAACTGGCAATCAGTTCCATAAAAGGCATGCCTGCCGCCAGCCCCACGAAGGTACTCGCCAGCAACAGGGAGATAAAAGCATGCACCTTCCATCGGATTACCAATACCAGCAATAGCAGGATCGATAAGGAAGTGATGATTAATAAATAAACCGTGTTTTCCATTATTTTACCATTCCGCAATGCTTCCGTCCCGGTGCCTCCACAGAGGATTCTTCCAGTGATGGCCTACCTCCGCCATTTCTCGGACATGCTCTTCGTTGATTTCTATACCCAAACCCGGACCTTCCGGAATTTTTACATGGCCTTCTTCATATTTGAAGATGTTTTTGTCCACCAGGTAATCCAGCAAATCGCTTCCAAGATTATAGTGGATACCAAGACTTTGTTCCTGAATAAAAGCGTTGTGACAGGTGGCGTCTACCTGCAAACATGCGGCAAGGGCGATGGGTCCCAGAGGGCAATGGGGCGCAACGGCCACATCAAAGGCCTCCGCCATCGAAAATATCTTTTTGCACTCCGTGATCCCTCCTGCGTGGGACAGGTCCGGCTGGATGATATCCACATACCCGTCCATCAAAAGATTTTTAAACTGCCATTTGGAAAACATCCGCTCCCCGGTAGCTATGGGAATGGCTACATGTTGGGCGATCTCCCGCAACGATTCATTGTTTTCCGGCAATACGGGTTCTTCAATAAACATGGGACGGTACGGTTCAATGCCTTTTGCCAGAATTTTCGCCATGGGTTTGTGGACACGGCCGTGAAAGTCTATGCCTATACCTACTCCCGGCCCCACCGCCTCCCGAACCGCTGCAATGCGCTCAATAGCCAGATCCACCTTATCGTAGGAATCCACATATTGAAGCTCCTCAGTGGCATTCATCTTGACGGCCAGGAACCCCTGATCCACCATGCGCTTTGCGGCCTCGCCCACCTCCGCGGGACGGTCACCTCCTATCCAGGAATATACCTTGATCGTGTCACGGGCCTTTCCGCCAAGCAACTGGTGTACCGGCGTATTGTAAAATTTTCCTTTGATGTCCCACAATGCCTGGTCAATCCCTGCTATCGCACTCATCAATATCGGCCCGCCGCGGTAAAACCCTCCACGGTACATGACATTCCAATGATCCTCTATATTCCTTGGATCCTTCCCCATCAGATTTTCCATCAGTTCCTGAACCGCTGTCTTAACGGTGGCGGCCTTTCCCTCAATGACTGGTTCACCCCAACCTGTGATCCCTTCATCAGTTTCTATCTTTA
>DATGOS010000407.1:0-2204 GCA_035305725.1 Cyclobacteriaceae bacterium | reverse complement strand
GGAGTATAAGCCCAACCAGGAATTTGCTTTAAGGATCAGCCCTTTTTCGCCAAGACTCACCTTCGTGACCGATAAAACGCTTTACCTGACCGTACCCGAAAATTATGGGGTCCCGATCGGAAAGACCGTGAGGCAGGAATGGCTGGCAGCGCAGGTCTTCGCCACTTATGATAAAAATATTACCGAGACATTAAATTTAAAATCCAGATATCTTCTTTTTGCCAACTATGAGACCCTTGCCTGGAAGACCATCGACCATCGTCTCGATGTAACCCTAACTGCAAAAATTACAAATTTGATCAATGTGACTTTTACAAGTATAAATTTATATGATATTGATCAAGATCCGGGGATCCAGTACAGCCAGGGTTTGGCCTTGGGTATACTCTATAAAGTAGGCAATAAAGAGTAGGTTCCGGACCTTTTTTATTTGAAAATATTTTGGAAACTCATAAAAAAAATTAATTTTGTTTATATTATGGTATTTAATTAATAGTTGGTTTAGTTTTCATTAAAAAAGCAGGAGATTTTCTCCTGCTTTTTATTTGTCTGAACATGAAGGTTCCGAACTGTTTTGGCTGTCGGTTAACCCTATCTTTTCGAGAGGTCTTTGACCCTGATGTTTCTGAAATAGACAATGTCTCCGTGACCTAAAAACCCTATGTGCCCGGATTTTCGGCTGAGGCCCGGATGCTCCCTTTTATCAAGGGTGCCGCTCTTCCTGGGTCCGGAGATGTCTGTGTCCAGAATGGTGGTGCCGTTTAATATCACCTGTATCCGGTCGTCCTCCACGCGCACCTCCTGATAGTTCCACTCACCCACCGGTTTCAAGTGGCCCTTTTTCGCCGCCGCTATACCGTATAGAGATCCGTGAAACTGGTACTCCTCCAGGTTTTTATAGATTTCGGCGGTGTTGTCAAGAATCTGCAGTTCCATGCCCGCGTAGGCGGCGTCACCGGTCAATGGGGCACGAATGCCCAGCCCGTTGTTCGCACCCGGCGTCAGCTTAAATTCAAAGCGGAAGATGAAGTCCGAAAACTCCTCCTGGGTGAAAAGATTTCCTTTTCCGCCACGGTCAGGATAAATCACGATTTCCCCGTTCTCAACTACATAATCGGTTTTGTTGCCTGTCCATTTATCCAGGCTGCTTCCGTCAAACAAAACTTCAAAACCTTCCCGCTTCTCCTCTTCACTAAGCTGAAAAATTTCTGTCTGCGGCAATTCCCTTATATAAATATCCCTATAGGCGACATAACTACCGTGTGCCTGAAGCTCGATCTGCTCTTCAGGAAAAATCGGCATGGACCGGTCCCAGTAGTTTTCCAGGACTACCTCATCCACCACCAATACCCCGTTCAGGTAAACCGTTACCTTATCACCCTTCATGGTGATGTGGAAGGTGTTCCATTCCCCAATAGGATTGTCCGCTACGGTAAGGGGTTTGCTGGCATGTTTTTGGTTATTGTACAGACCCCCGGAACCTACCTGTGCCCCTACTTTTTCATTGGCAATGTCCCAGATCTGTACCTGTGGGGTGCCGCGGAGGTATATGCCCGCATCTCCCATTTCCGTGATCTTCCAGTCTACCGTCATCTCAAAATCTCCATATTTCTTCTCTGTAACGAGATTTTGTCCTTTCCCGGTAAAGACCAGCAGACCGTCACGGACTTCCCAGCCCTGACGCATCACTTCATTGGCCTTTTCCTGCTCCCTGGCAAGTTCTGCCGGCGACATGGATTGTCTTTTTATGGGATTGGCTACCAAACCTTTCCAGCCTTCGAGGTTCTCCCCGTTAAAAAGCGGATAAAATCCTTTTCCTTCAGGCATTTCATCCAGATGCTTCTGCAGGGAGGCTTTAAAATATTGGCTGTCCTGTCCGCTAATGACCTGCATGGTCTTTTGGATCAGCTTTCTCACTTCGTCTCCGAACAGTTCCGTGTTGGCCAGGGCAATTTCCATGACTGCCCGCGCGGCATCCTGTTGCACGGCCGGATCATCCAGGTAACTTCCCGACACCATCAATGCCTGTAAGGTGGGGTATTGGGCAAGTTTTTTCAGGGCAAGCCCGATAGTGGCATCACTGTTCGATTGGTCCAGTGCCTTTCTCAGAAACAGGACTTTTCCCACAGCGGTTTGGTCGGATTTTTCGACCAGATTTATATACCCCTGAAGGGCGGCCTCGGAATACGTTTTGTTGCTTTCCT
>DATGOS010000406.1:0-3668 GCA_035305725.1 Cyclobacteriaceae bacterium | reverse complement strand
CCTGGCATCCACTACATGCATGATCAGGCTGCCCTCCTTATACGTTCCTACTTCCACCGTCCTGCTTTCCCAGGTATAGTTTCTTTGGCCAATGTAGGTCCACTCTCCGGGATCAGTCAGGCTGGTTTCCCTGGTTTGGGTTTTTTCCTGGATGTTGATGCCCAGGTTTATCTTTAGTTCCGGAGCACCTGAATCCCGGGTTAAACCTCTTTTTTCCATTTCCCGCACTACCTGGGATTTCAGATAAGCAATGGTTTGCTGCAGGCCTTCGGTGGTGTCGCCGGAAGCATCCAATTCAAAAAAATCAAATGATTTATAATCCGTCAACTCAATCGCTGAATTTGAAGGATGAACCGTCACACGGGTATAGCTGCAGGATGTATAGGCAAAAAGTACAAAGAGAGCCCCTGATAACAAGATAATGGCTTTGTTGGGTATCATGGCGTTATCTTTAATGTAAACCTTTTTTTCCTTTATCTCCATGCTCAGCGGCTGGACAGCAGCTTGCTGTCGCCGTCCTTTACGCAGCGGAAGCCGACATTTGAACTTCCACTGTCGTAAGCATGCCCTTGTCTTGCCGTCGGCCGATAATTGACACAGTAGTTATCCGCACAAAGAAATGATCCGCCCTTGATCACCCTTTCCTGCGCGTACGGGTTGTTGGGGTTATAACACTGGTTCATTCCGCTGTCCAACTTTGGTGCGTTTCCGGCGATTCTGTCAAACTTGATGGCGTCATACCAATCATCGGTCATTTCCCATACGTTGCCAATGATGTCGTACAAACCATAGTCATTGGCTGGAAAACTTTTTACCGGCGCCGTTCCCATAAATCCGTCCCTCCCTTCGTTGCCATGCGGGAAAATTCCCTGGAAGGTATTGGCCATAAACTGCCCGTTTGGGTTTAGTTCATCACCCCAGGCATACCTCTGGTTGTATTTTCCTGCTTTTGCCGCATATTCCCATTCGGCTTCTGTCGGCAGTCTTTTGCCTGCCCATTCCGCATAGGCCACCGCGTCTTCGTAAGCAATGTGGGTGACCGGATGGTTCCACCGCCCTTCCAGATTACTGTTTGGACCCTCCGGGTGCTTCCAGTTCGCTCCTTTTACCCAAGCCCACCATTGTGAAATGTCATGGGTCGGAACCGGGTGCGCCGGCGGGATAAACACCAATGATCCGGCCTGCAACAGGGAATCATCGGGTTTTGGAGTGCCCGGCGGCAACTGTTTCTTAAGGTCCTCCCATTCCGGCTTTTTTTCAGCCAGTGTCACATACCCTGTGGCGTCTACGAATTCCTTATATTGTTGGTTGGTAACTTCGGTTTCATCCATCCAAAATCCGGCCACTTTGTTTTTTACCGCAGGTTTTTCGGCAGGATAGACATCATCCGCATCCGTGCCCATAATAAACTCCCCGCCTTCTATCCACACCATCCCATCGACGGAACCCGAATCTTCCCGCGGAACAATTGCTGTTTTTGTCTCATCCGTTTTTTGAACATCCGTTTCTTTTGCCTTCGGATTACAGGAGAAGAGCAACAGAGCAAGGCAGTAATTTACCAATAGGATTTCGGAAAGATTTATTTTTAAAGTCTTGAAATTCATAGTACTAATGGATTTGGTTCTCCGACCCTAAAGTTAAGGATGTTCACAGAAAATAAAAACCGGGATATTTCCCGGTTTCATGCTGCCATAGGAATAACGGGACAATTCCGTGGTTTGCCCCGTTAGTTTTCTATTCTTTTAAGATATTCTCCATGGCTTCAAGCAGTTCCGGATTGGGCCCGCCCTGCCGTCTGACCATTAGCGAAAAATGATCGGCAAGAATCTCTTCGGGATGGTAGGTCCTGCCAGTATTTTTTCCGATTTTGTCATAAAGGTCTGTAGCTGCCGATAGTTCCAGTAAGACAGGTTCACCGTTGACCAACTTGGCGGTTTTGTTGTTGGGACCGCCCTCCACCAGCATTAGTTTTTGCTTGGCGCTGATGTTGTTCAGGAAATTGCCCCCATCCCAAGCCTTGTCAGAATAAAGGATGAGGACCGCTTCCTGCTGCTGACCGTTGATCGTCAAATTAATCGTATGTTCTATGACAGGAGCATCCGGATTTGTAATGATCCGGTCTTTAATGGAAGCGGGAAAATCAATCCGGTTGGTTTTATTGAACTGGATTGTCGTGTACAGCTGGTCTCTTTGGGTTTCGTTCTTTCTGGTGAACAGGTGAAAAAGCTCGTGAAGAAGATCGCCTTCCGACAAATTGCCTGCAGCCACAATATAATCGCTTCGGGTATAGCCGTTGGCGTTTCCTTCTTCTTTCATGGTTGATTTAATCACCTTGATTTCCTCGGGCAAGTCCACTTTTAAGCCCAGGCCTTCAATCTTTTCCTTGGCTGCGGTGATCCTGGATTTAAGCGCTAGAATTTCATTTTCACTCCATTCCAATACCTGTGCTGCGGCAAAATCAAGATATTGTTGCTCCTTATCATTGGTCGCTACACCTGTTCTGGAAGCGATGTCATATTTGCTCATGGACTGGGTATAGGTGTCGGATACTCCCAGAAGATTAACGGATTCCTCCACGGGCGTAAAAACAATTTTAGTTCCTTCCACAAAAGGGATTTCATTTTCGTCTTCTTCAGTGGGAGTAGGATCATCTTTTTTGTCGCATGCAGCGATCACGAATAAAAAGAGGAGGAAAAGAGGCAAACTTGTTAACTTTTTCATTAGTATTTGGTTTTGATTGGTTACAGTCATGATAAAATCTTCCCTTGACAAATACTATTCCAAATGCTGGCGGACTGGTGGAACTTCGTTTCCATCCAGGATTTCCTGCAGCACCCGGGCAAATTTTTTGTCATGGGGTGGGGTAAACATGGTGGTATGTTTACCCTCGACTTCAATAATATTTACATTGTCCACATAGGGTTTCCATCCTAAATAAACGGGGTCTTCGATGTAGTTGGTTCTGATCTTCGCCCTCAAGAGGTAAAGGTTTCCGGGATACTTTTTAAAGACATAATGTTTGCTGGCTTCCCGGTTGATGGCTTCGATTTTTTTGATTGTCTTCAACATCTCGGGCTGTGGTTGTGTGTTTTTGAAGTTTAGGAACTTTAAAATGTTGTTCTTTTTTTTCCTTAAAGAAATAAGTTTTATGTTTTTGAAGGTTTGGGGATGATTTACCAGCAGCTGGATGTCGTTTACCCTTTTTCCAATCAAATACCTGATTTGGTTGGTCAGTTTTACCATCCAGCTTTCTTTGTGGTCACTGAGATAGGCGTACGTGTCAAACATAATTAGTTTTTGAACTTCTTTGCCCACGGCTTTAAGCTGTTTGGCCATCTCAAACGCCAGAATACCCCCAAAGGAATACCCTGCCAGGGCGTATGGCCCCTGGGGATTGTGTTCCAGGATCTCCTTAATATAATGGGCGGCGATTTCTTCCACGCTTGTCAATGGCGTCTCGATGCCGTCCAGGCCTTTTGCCTGAAGGCCATAAACCGGCTGTCCCGGATCTAAATTGTTGGCAATGGCATAGAAAGGAAGCACATTCAGCCCCGCTCCGTGGACTATATAAAGGGGAGGTTTGTGTCCATACGGCTTGATGGGTACCAGAGAATTCCACTTCCTGATTTCCTTCTCCTTGGATTCTAATGCAAGCGCCAGCGTCTGTA
>DATGOS010000405.1:0-5735 GCA_035305725.1 Cyclobacteriaceae bacterium | reverse complement strand
TGAACGGGATAAGGTTTCCCTGGAGCATCAAGGAAGGCTATTGGATGAAGATGTATGATGCTTTATTGGAATTCAAGCAACGCTATGGACATACCAAGGTTCCGTTTCAATGGTCGAAAAACCATAAGCTGGCGGATTGGGTATACCGTACCAAGGTAAACAAGGATAGCCTGGAAGTACAGAAGATAGAGCTTCTGGATGAAATAGGCTTTGACTGGACGCTGGCAAGAAGAAATGTCGTGCCGTGGAAAACCATGTACAAGCGGCTGGTGAATTTTAAACGCGAGCACGGCCACACCCAGGTTCCGGTAAAATGGAAAAAGGACCCTAAGCTGGGGAAATGGGTAAGCAGGATGAGGTACGAAAAGGATAATCTCGATCCTGAGCGGGTATTACTGTTGGATGCTATTGATTTCAACTGGGCCTACCGCAGCAAGAAAGGGAGGCAGGTACAGCCCGAATATCAACAGGAAGAGGAAGGAATCCAATAAACATGGCGGCTCATATTGTATGGGCCGCTTTTTTTGACCCTCTCGTAAATGTTCCCTTATCTGAGTAATTTGGTTTTAGACTCAACCAGTTTATATTTTGGGTATGGATGAAATTAAGGCTCCCCGGGACTAAAGCGATCATGATGCTTCCTCATTGTTGCCAATGGAGTTTCCTATGTGTTCCATGGATTGTCAGCTATAAGGTGATTCCGTCAAATTAGGTGATCTTTTAATGCATTTACTATCAAATGATGACGGAGGTTGTTTATCTTCGGAAGATGGAAAAAGCATGTCTGACTATTGTTTTAATCTTAACATTAATCTCCTGCGACAATCAAGATGACAATTCCTTTTGGGGAAATGGAGAGGAGTATTTTGCGGTAGAAAAAGTCTTTACCGGCGGACGGTTTCCCAACCTCGTAGTTGCCCTGGACGGGACGCTGGTCGCCACCTGGGGAAACAGCCGCTATGAAGCCAGGCGGAGCAGTGACGGCGGCGTCTCCTGGGAGCCGGTTATTAGGGTGGCTGATCCCGGTTTCCAGGGAGGCGGGGTCATAGTGGACGAAACCACCGGGGATCTTTTGGCTTTTGTGGAAGCGCGGCATCCTATAGCCCCGCTTACCATGTACAGAAGCAGGGACCATGGGCTAAGCTGGACGGCCGAAGAGATCCGCATCCATCCCGACGAAAACGGAAAGGTCCCGTCCATGCATATGAACGAACGGGGAATCACTCTTCATCGGGGTCCCCACCCGGGTCGACTGATCCGCCCTACCCGTTATTACGCGAACGGAAATGACCGCGCCCAATGGCCGGAACATTACACCAACGCCATCTACAGTGATGACGGGGGCAAAAACTGGTATACCAGTGCACCCTTTCCCGCTAGGGGTACGGGCGAGGCGGCCCTGGAGGAACTGTCAGACGGGAGCATTTACTATAATTCCCGCCGGCATTTGTCCACTGACGGACTGGACCCCCGCAGGCGCCATATCGCCTGGAGTTATGACGGCGGGGAGACCTGGGAGGATTTGTCGGTGAGCCCGGAGCTTCCCGACGGTGACCAGGACAGGGACTATGGCTTAATGGGTGGGCTGGTGCGGCTTCCTCTTGATGGACATGATATTTTAATATTCAGCAATATAGACTCCCAGGGCGGGCGCCGAAACGGCACCGTGTGGGCCAGCTTCGACGGGGGTAAAAGCTGGCCGGTGAAGCGTGTGGTGGAAAAGGGGGATTTTGCCTATTCCTCAATGACGGCAGGCAGAGCCGGGACGCCTTCCGAAGGGATGATTTACCTGTTTTATGAGGGTGCCGACGCGGGGGAGACGGCAGGCTACGTGGCCAGGTTCAATCTTTCCTGGATCACACAAGGCCGGGATTGGCGGGATTTTCTTCCTTCCGCTAGCTCATCCGAAACGAATTAGAAAGTTATGAAAAGGCCTGACATAGATCGCATTTTAATTTTCTCAGTGGTGTGTTGGGTGTTTTGTACGGCCGCAGCCATGGGACAGATTTCTGGCGCGGCGTCCCGGGTATCGCAAGCAGATATTTTTTCGGATACTCGGGATCGGACAGTGATTAATACAAAGCCCCGGGATGCAGAGGTAGCCATGAGCCTGGAAAATAAAATAATCTGTATCGACCCGGGTCACGGAGGAACTGCGGATACCGATAGCTACCGGGTGGGCCCCTCCGGTGAAAGGGAAGAATGGATCAACCTTAGGGTGGGTTTGATGTTAAAGGAATTGCTGGAAGCGAAAGGTGCTCAGGTGGTGATGACCCGGTCGGAAGACGTGCAAGTTCCCCTAATAGAAAGAGCAACCATGGCGCTGGACGCCAAAGCAGACCTGTTCGTATCCATCCACCACAACGCAACAGCGGATGATCAGGTAAATTTTCCCATCATTTATTTTCATGGAAGTGCCAACGAAAACCTAGCCGGACTTGCGTTGGGCAAAGCGTTGGCGGAAGCATTTCTGGACTGGATGTTTGACAGCAACACCCCGGTAAGTTTAGTCTCTGACCATGCGATTTTTCCGAAAGGCGGAGCCAGCGTCTTGAGGGAAACGTACGGGATTCCGGGTATATTGGCGGAAGCCTCATTTTTCACCCATCCGGATGAGGAAAAGCGGCTCAGAGAGGAGGAATATAATCGTAAAGAGGCAATGGCATACCTGCAAGCCATTGAAAAGTTTTTCAATGGTCCGCCACTGGATATTCTGGAAAAGCGCGAACCGGATGAAATTCCTGCATTTCAGGTTTTTCAGGAGGCGGAGCGAATGAAACCGGAGGCACTGCTTTGGCACAGGGATTTCGTGGAAGCGAAAAGCCTTTTGTCTCGCGATGACAGCCAGTCTTTGTCAAAAGCTTACGAGTTGTTTACAAGGTCAGCCCGATCATTTCCCGATTCTTATGTGGCCGCAGCCTGCCACCAACAACGGATGCTTCTTTTGGAAAGACTGGGCAAATCAGAGGAAGCAGCGAAGGTGCGGAAAAGGCTGAAGGCTTATTTTCCTCTATAGAATTAAATATAATTATTGGCAATAAAGCACTTACAATTTACTATTTTTGCAGTCAGATGGATATGCAAAAAATAAGGAATTTCTGTATTATAGCCCATATTGACCATGGGAAAAGTACGCTGGCTGACCGACTGTTGGAATTTACCAACACCGTGACGGACAGGGAAATGCAAAATCAACTATTGGACTCCATGGATTTGGAGCGGGAGAGAGGAATTACCATTAAATCCCACGCCATCCAGATGAAGTATAGGTTTGAAGGCGAGGAATATACGCTCAACCTGATAGACACGCCTGGTCACGTGGATTTTTCTTATGAAGTTTCCCGGTCGATAGCCGCCTGTGAAGGGGCACTTTTAATTGTAGATGCCTCGCAGGGGATTGAGGCCCAGACCATTTCTAACTTATATTTGGCCTTGGGTCATGACCTTGAAATCATTCCCGTACTGAACAAGATCGACCTGCCCGGTGCGCAGCCCGAGGTGGTGGCGGATGAGGTAATAGAACTTATTGGATGTGACCGGGAAGATATCATTTTGGCCTCCGGCAAAGAGGGGACAGGCATAGAGGACATTTTGGCTGCGATAATTAAAAAAATTCCCGCGCCCAAGGGCAATGTGGATGAACCCCTGCAGGCAATGATTTTTGACTCCGTGTATAATTCCTTTAGAGGGGTAGAAGTGTTGTTCCGGATATTTAACGGGACGATCAGCAAAGGGGACAAGATTAAGTTCGTCAATACAGGCCGGGAGTATGAAGCTGACGAAATAGGCACCCTGGGCATACAACAGGTACCCCGGTCCTCATTGAGCGCGGGCAACGTGGGCTATCTTATCTCCGGAATTAAGGTGGCCAAGGAGGTGAAAGTAGGGGATACCATTACCCATGTAAAAAGACCCTGCGCCAGCGTCGTTCAGGGTTTCGAAAACGTAAAGCCGATGGTATTTGCCGGGATTTATCCCGTAGACACCACGGAATTTGAAGAATTAAGGGCTTCCATGGAAAAACTCCAGCTCAACGATGCCTCGTTGGTTTGGGAGCCGGAAACTTCCGCTGCCCTGGGTTTCGGATTCCGTTGCGGATTCCTTGGGATGCTCCATATGGAGATCATCCAGGAAAGGCTTGAAAGGGAATTTGGCATGACCGTGATTACCACCGTGCCGTCGGTACAGTTTAAGGCATTGATGAACAAGGGGGATTACAGAATCATAAACGCCCCTTCTGATATGCCCGACCCCACTTTGGTAAAGCATATCGAGGAGCCCTTCGTGAAAGCTTCCATTATTACCGCCGCCGAATTCGTCGGGCCTGTAATCCAATTGTGTATGGAAAAACGGGGATTAATCAAAAACCAGGTCTACCTGACTTCAGACCGGGTGGAGCTTACCTTTGACATGCCTTTGGCGGAAATCGTTTTTGATTTTTTTGATAAACTAAAGACCATCTCCAGGGGATACGCCTCCCTGGATTATGAGCTGATAGGCAACCGGATTTCCAATATGGTCAGGCTTGACATCATGCTCAACGGAGAACCCGTAGATGCCCTTTCGGCGGTTGTTCACCGGGACAAAGCTTATGAATGGGGAAAACGGCTTTGTGAAAAGCTGAAGGAACTCGTTCCCCGGCAGATGTTTGAAATAGCCATTCAGGCAGCTATAGGCAGCAAGATCATCGCCAGGGAGACTGTGAAGGCGATGCGGAAGAACGTGCTGGCGAAGTGTTACGGAGGTGATATTTCCCGAAAAAGAAAACTTTTGGAAAAACAAAAGAAGGGGAAAAAGCGCATGCGTCAGGTAGGAAACGTGGAAGTGCCGCAAGAAGCCTTTATGGCGGTACTTAAGCTGGATTAAAATGAATTATGAATTATGAATTATGAATTATGAATTATGAATTATGAATTATGAATTATGAATTATTTTTTCTTAAATGGTGATCGTCCTAATCATTCCTCACTCATCTCTCATCATTTATAATTTATCACTTATCATTTATAATTTATCATTAATAATCAAGAAAGGATGCCAGTAATCATCGACGGAAAGAAAACCTCAGAAGAAATCAAGAACGAAATAGCCAACAGGGTGCAGGAAATTAAAGCCAACGGCGGTAAAGTTCCCCATCTGGCGGCGGTGCTCGTGGGAGAAGACCCGGCTAGCCAGACCTATGTAGGGGCTAAGGTGAAAGCCTGCGAACAGGTGGGTTACGCATCTACGCTGGTGAGGTTGGGAGAAGGGGTAAGCGAGGAGGAATTGCTGGCCAAGGTAGAGGAGATCAACGAAAATCCGGATATCGATGGTTTGATCGTACAGTTGCCCTTGCCCGGCCATATATCGGTGGAGAACGTTACGGCTAAACTCAAGCCCGAGAAGGATGTGGATGGCTTTACCCCGGCCAATGTCGGCAGAATGGTGTTGAACTGGCCCGCCTATGTGTCCGCTACCCCCTTTGGCATTGTGGAACTTTTGAAAAGGTACCGAATTGAGACCTCCGGAAAGCACTGCCTGGTGATTGGAAGAAGCCATATTGTAGGTTCACCGGTCAGTATCTTGCTTGCCAGGAACGCTGATCCGGGCAACTGTACCGTTACCCTTGCCCACAGCCGTACGCGGAATTTAAAAGAGCTGGCACAGACCGCCGATATTTTGGTGGTAGCCCTGGGCAAACCCGGCTTTGTCACTGCGGATATGGTAAAAGAAGGCGCGGTGGTGATCGATGTGGG
>DATGOS010000404.1:0-4635 GCA_035305725.1 Cyclobacteriaceae bacterium | reverse complement strand
AATATAAGAAGGACTGGGAGGAATACCAGAACGCCACAAAAAGCAAACGTCCCGCCGCCCCACCGAAATACAGTCTGAGAATGCAGGTGCTCAACAATATTCTGGAGGGCGACCTGATCGTCCACTGCCACTCTTATCGGGCCGATGAGATTTATATGGTCATCAAGGTATTTCAGGAGTTCGGCATCAATAACCTCGTTTTTTCCCATGTCAACGAGGGGTTTAAGGTGGCTCCCGAACTCGCCAAATACACGATGGGCGCTTCGGTCTTTTCGGACTGGTGGGCCTACAAATTTGAGGTGTATTATTCCACGGCATACAATGCCGCCATCCTGGCAAGAAATGGGGTAGTAACGTCAATAAATTCGGATTCCGCTGAATTGATCCGCCACTTGTACCATGAGGCGGGCAAGACCCAACGGTACGGTAGCCTCTCGGATGAAGAGGCCCTGGCCTTGATCACCATCAATCCCGCCAGACAACTCGGAATCGCAGACAAGGTGGGTTCCATAGAGGTGGGAAAACAGGCAGATCTGGTAATCTTTGAAAATCACCCCCTGTCTATTTATGCCATACCCCAAATGACCTTCGTGGATGGAATCAAGTATTTTGATCTCCATGAGGACAAAAGTGACCAAAGGCTGAAAGTAAGCGCGACCGAAATGGTAGAGCCTGTTATCCTGGACCAACAAGACCACCGGTGCATGCACGGTGTGGAGCTTTTTTCAGGATCAGGTGAATCTTTTGGAACACACTAGCCTGGTTTTTAATGAAAATGTTATGAATAAAAAGCACATAATACTCCTTTTGCTGCTGGGTTTCAACACCTTGGTTGCCTTCGGCCAGATAGAAGGTGAGTTCATCAAACCAAGAGGCGGCAAATTCCTGTTGCAAAACGGGACAATAATCACGGTGACCCAGGGAATCATCAAAAACAGCAATCTTTTAATCACCAACGGCAGGATTGAAGCAATAGGAACGGATATAACAGACTCAGAAGCGACAGTCATTGATTGTAGCGGCTTATTTATCTATCCGGGAATGATTGATGCGGGCAACAGGCTGGGGCTGGTGGAGGTAAAATCAGTGGATGAAACACTGGATCATACCGAAATTGGAAACGTGAGTCCCAACATGCAGGCTTTAACGGCCATAAATCCCAATTCCGTCGCCATTCCGGTCACCAGGGTCAGCGGAGTTACCACCTCCCTGGCGGTTCCCACCGGGGGGCTGTTTCCAGGCACCGCCGCTTTGGTCAACCTAAACGGCTACACCCCTGACCAGATGTATGCCGGATTTCAGGGCGTGGTGATGAATTTCCCTCCCTCTTCCAGAACCAGCGGCTGGGATAGAAGAAGTGACGAGGATGTAAAAAATGATGCGGAAAAAGTGCGGAAAAAGCTGGACGAAATTTGGGAAAAAGCCGTAGCCTTTCACCGGCTTTCCACTGTAAATGCCGAAATGGATTACTATCCGGAGATGAAGCAGCTTGCACGGGTTGTATCCGGCGAATTACCCCTTTTGGTAGAAGTAAATGTGGCTAACGATATAAAATTGGCCATAGATTGGTTGCAAGGCAAGAAAATTAACGCCATATTGACGGGAGTTGCGGAAGGATGGAAAGTAGCGGAGGAGATAGCCGCATCTAATTTTCCGGTCATTACCGGACCGGTATTGTCCCTTCCGACCCGGCAGTCGGACCGTTTTGATGCGGCCTACGCCAATCCGGGAAAAATGATGGAGGCGGGCGTAAAAGTCGCCTTACGCACCAATGATGCGGAAAACGTCCGAAACCTGCCTTTTAACGCCGGATTCGCCGCGGCTTATGGGATGGGAAAGGAAAATGCGCTGAAGTCAGTGACGATCGTTCCGGCTGAAATCCTCGGCGTGGAGGAGCATCTGGGCTCCATCGAACCCGGTAAAAGCGCCACGCTGTTTGTCAGCGATGGGGATCCTTTCGAAACCAAAACCCAGGTTATACATGTATTTATCGATGGCTATAAAATCCCGATGACCAACAGACAAATCCAGCTTTATCAGGAGTTTCTGGAGAGGAGCCCTGGATTGGAAAAATAATTAGGCTCTTTGTCAATATTTAAACTTCCTATGAAGCGTTACCCGATACATCTAATCCTGATCTCCACCTTGCTTGTATTTACCTCCTGCCTTGGAGACAAGGGAGAAGATATAAATGCCATAATTCAGCATTTTAAGCATCAATATGCTCCTGATTCCAGGGTGGCGCTGTTTGATGTCCAGTGGGACGGGGATAAGCTGTCGGGGGAAACCAACGATGCGCAGGCACTTGCTTACCTGAAGGATTCACTGGAAAAGCGGAAAATAACGGTTGAGGATAAGGTGCGCGTACTACCCGATGAAACCCTGGATGGACAACATTTTGCCGTCGTCACCCTCTCAGTGGCCAATTTGAGAAGTGCTCCCAGGCACTCCGCCGAACTCGCCACCCAGGCGACAATGGGCACGCCTCTGTCTGTACTCAAAAAACAGGAAGACTGGTATCTGGTGCAAACGCCAGATCGATATATATCCTGGGTAGATGCCGGTGGAATAGCACTTATGGACAAGGAGGAAATGGCCTCCTGGCAATCCGTTGATAAGCTGATGTTCACGCCCTTGTATGGTGTGATGTTTGACAGTCCGAAGGAAGACAATCCGGTAAGTGACTTGACCGCCGGCAACGTCCTTGAACTGGTCACCGAAGGGTCCAAATATCACCAGGTCAGGCTGCCCGATGGAAGAACAGGATTCGTCCCCATTGCTTCTTTAACCGCCTTTGGGGACTGGATCAAATCCGCGGAGCCTTCCCCTGATGGGTTGGTGCGCACCGCAAAAAACATGATGGGAGTCCCCTATCTTTGGGGAGGCACATCCCCCAAGGGCGTGGATTGCAGCGGTTTTACTAAAACTATATTTTTCCTCAATGGAAAAGTCATTCCCAGAGATGCTTCCCAGCAGATTCACGAGGGCATCCTGGTGGATGATCAAAAAGACTGGAATAATCTGAAAGTCGGAGACCTACTGTTCTTTGGAACCCCTGCCGGAGAGGGGAAACCGGAGCGGGTGGTCCATGTGGGCATGTGGATTGGCCACCGGTCCTTCATCCATTCCAGCGGGCGGGTAAAAATAAGTAGCTTTGATCCTTCCTCCGAATTGTATGATGAATACGAAGAAAAAAGGTATCTTCGGACAAAGCGAATCATAGGAAACAAGAGCCGGAATATCCTGGCTGTTAATGAAGTGATCAAGTAGGCATTCCAAGACCCATACCGGGATAAGAATCGTCTTAGTAATAAAAAAAGGGATTGGGCGTTATCCGTGTGTCACATAATTTCTCATAAAAGTTGTGGACATCACCCATTAGGATTGCAAAAAAACCCTACCATTTCTGGACAGGGTTTTTTAGTTTTATCCAGGATTTAAATGTTGTACAAAAGATTTTACTGCTGCATGAATTTAAAAGTTCTCATAGTATCTGCCTTATTTTTTAACCTCTGCGTTTCTATCGCTGCCTTCGGTCAGAAGGAAACCATAGAAAAGACCCTTGACAGGAAGGAAGCTGTAGCCCACCTCAGGTTTCTCGCCTCGGATGAACTCAAGGGAAGGGATGCCATACGTCCCGAAATTGATATTGCAGCGCGGTATATTGCGGATCAGTTTTGGAGATACGGGGCTAAGGAACTGGGGGGCCTGGACGGGTTTTATCAGACCGTTCCGTTTCAAGCGGTCTCCCTCCCCACGCTGGGGAAAATAACATTAGGAGACAGTAGTTTTATCCATGGGGAGGATATGGTGATTCTGGAAGGCGCCGACATGGAAGGAAGCTTCCCCTTGGTGCTGGCGGGCTATGGAATGGAAGAGGACCTGAATTCCCTGGATCTCAACGGAAAGGTAGTGGTGGCTAAAATTGGGGCTCCGGGGCTAAATGACCCATCCAAAATTATAGCGCTGGGAAAGGAAAAACGCACGCTCGCCCATAAAAAAGGTGCCGCCGGATTAATTGAACTGGTCAACTTGCCCGAGATTCACTGGAGATCGCTGGCGAATTACCTCAACAGACCCAGACTCAGTATTGACTTAAATCCTGATGAACCCTCCGCCGGCATTCCCCATGCTTACGTCAGTGATCCCTCGAACCATCTTTTATCAGGCATTGATGCCAATAAAACCACCCATGCCGGGTTGGAAATAGTAGGAATGCAGAGCCGGAAAATTAGGGGAAAGAATGTTGTCGCGCTCATTGAAGGTTCGGACCCAAACCTGAAAGACGAGTTTGTGATGCTTTCCGCCCACTATGACCACATCGGGGTGGGTGAACCCAATGCCCAGGGTGACTCGATCTACAATGGTGCCAGGGACAACGCCGTGGGAACGGTCGCTTTGATCAATGCGGCGAAGTACTTTTTACAACATCCACCCAAACGATCCCTCCTACTCTGCGCATGGACGGCCGAGGAAAAGGGGCTGTTGGGTTCGGCATATTTCGCCGACAATCCCCCCCTTCCGCTTGACCAGATCATCTATAATTTAAATATTGATAACGCGGGGTATAATGACACCAGCATTGTGACTGTCATAGGTCTTGGCAGGACCTCGGGAGATGAAATGATAGAAAAA
>DATGOS010000403.1:0-6055 GCA_035305725.1 Cyclobacteriaceae bacterium | reverse complement strand
AGAAATAACTTCGGATACCTTGCCCATTGAAAGTCCAGTTTCCTATTCTTTTATGGAAGACTTTGCGAGATCCGAAGTTAAAGAAAATCTGAACCAGCTTGGTTTCGACACCAGGGGATTTCCCCGGACGAAAGAATTTTTTCCCGCGGGCTTTCTGCGGAAGATGGGCATCCTGGGCATATATTTCCCATTCACCGGGGAAGGTTACATTGATCCCAGCCTACACCCTTTGGAAAAGCCTTTTACCCTTGCGCACGAAATGGCCCACAGTTTTGGGATTACCCATGAAGGGGAAGCCAACTTTGTAGCCTGGTTGGTTGGTGACAACAGCGACAATCCGCTGTTCAGGTATTCCGCGCAGCTGAAGTTGTTTCGTTACCAACTCAGAGATCTGTTCATAAGTGACAGGAACGCTTACCAAAAAATATTGGAAGATTTAGATCCCGGTATCAAAAATGACCTTGAATCCATCCATAGACATTCCCGCCGGATCAGGCCCATCTCGGATAGGTTGAGCAGGCTTTCCAATGACGTGTTTTTAAAAACCCAGGGAGTAGGAAAAGGAATACAGAGTTACGCAGAGCTGCCCATGCTTGTATATGCCTGGGAGAGCAGATAGTTTTTTTAACCCCAATTCATCTCTCATTCTGTCGGTTCGATTCTCAAAGATTCCTCTACTTTTTGGATGCCATCTTCCGTTTCGGACAACACCACCAACACATCTTCTCCCTGTAGCACCGTTGAGCCATTTGGGGTCAGGTATTTGTCATCCCTTTTGATCATGGCAATGATGGCGGTTTTGGGAAATTTAAGCTCGATTATTTTTCTGCCGACCGGATAACCGTCACGGGGAAGTTCAAGTTCTTTCATAGCCGCTTTGGCCCCCTCCGCCAGGAACACATCAATGGGGTCTTTGGGCTTAACCTTTATAGGCAGCGCCATATGCAGCCATTTTGCCACCAGGCCCAACGTTGTACCCTGGATCAGGACAGACGTAACGGAAATAAAAAATACGATATTGAAGATCATTTCTGCTTTTTCGATGCCAGCCAGAAGCGGATAGGTGGCGAAAACAATAGGAACCGCGCCCCGTAAACCTACCCAGGAAATATACCACTTCCTCCTGCTTTTCATCTTGAACGGGATCAAGCTGATGAAAACACTGACTGGACGGGCAACAAGGATCAAAAATGAGGAAATTAGCAGTCCCAATCCCGTGAGCTCAAGGACATGGCTCGGATATACCAATAACCCGAGGGTAAGGAACAAAACGATCTGCATGAGCCAGGCCATCCCGTCAAACATCCTGAAAATCGTTTTTTTATGGATTAATTGCTGATTTCCTAAAAAGATACCGCACAAATAGACTGCAAGAAATCCGTTTCCTCCTAAAAAGTCCGTCGCTGAAAAAGAAATAAACATGAGGGCAATGACCAATACAGGGTACAATCCTTCAAAATCCAAATGGATCTTATTGATGATATACTTGCTGAGGTAACCAAAAAATATTCCGCCAAACCCTCCCAGGAGCATTTGTATTATGAAGAGGGGTATAACATCGGAAAAGCTCCGGTCCTGGTTGACCACTAAAGTGAGAAACGAAATGGTCAAAACATACGCCATAGGATCATTACTCCCGCTTTCGAGTTCCAGGGTAGGCCTGAGGTTGCTCTTCAACGCAAGGCTTTTGGACCTTAAAATGGAAAATACCGCGGCGGCGTCGGTGGATGAAACGATGGACCCCAGAAGCAAGGCTTCAAAAATCGTAAAATCTGTGATGGCATAAACAAAGGCGCCCAACAACATGGCGGTCAAAAACACACCTACGGTGGACAAAACAACTCCTTGTCCGAGGACTGGTTTGATAGCCGTCCAACTGGTATCTAAGCCACCGTTAAACAAGATGAAATTCAAAGAAACGATTCCAATAAACTGCGCAAGCTGTGGATCATTAAAAAAAATTCCTCCTATACCCTCAGAGCCCGACAGCATTCCGATTAATAAGAACAGAAGGAGTGTGGGAACACCAAATCGATAGGAGGGTTTTCCGGCTACTACACTGATAAAAAGTAGTAAGGAACCTATTAAAAGAATATTCTCTATAGTTACATCCATCTTTTGTAATACCTTTTGTTCGCAACGGGTAGGTTCTTTTTTACTTTTTGGGAGAAGTTGGATTGTCTTTATTGAAAATTAACGTGGTGGTAGGATACGCCAACCGGATCGACTCTTCTTTCGAAAACCGTTCTAAAATTGCCTCCGTGATTTGATGTTGCACCACGCGTCTTTTTTTCGGATTGCAAAGATACCGCATGGAAAGTTGCACACCCCTTTCGGTGATATCTGCAAACACGGCGGGTGTGAACTGCTTGTAGATAATCAGATGACGGTCTCTTGCTTTTCTGAATTCGGATTCAGCGGCCTCCAGATCATCCAACAAATGGGTGTTTAATATTTCCTCCAAACTGGACTTGGCTTTTTTGTAGTCGCTGTCAAGGGTAATATAGATGGTCTGTTCATTCCAGATATAGTTGAAACCCATGGAGTAATTGGCCTGTGGTTTTAAAAATACTTTGGCATTGGGAATATGGATTACCCTGCCGGTGCTTTGGTCAGAATCCACCCAGTTTCCGATCTCCAGGACACTAAACTGAAACAGTCTCAAATCGATTACGTCGCCTTTAATGCTTCCGATCTGAATTCTGTCCCCGATGTCAAAGGGCTTTCTGATGTAAATGAATGCCCATCCCGCGATATTCACAAACAGGTCTTTCAGTGCGATGGCTATACCTGCGGAAAGCAATCCCAAAAAAGTGACGATCGACTGGAAATTGCTGATCCAGAGATTTCCGATTACCAAAGCGCCTATCGTAAACAGCAGGTATTCGATGGCTTTTCTCCAGTGATACTGCTTTCGGATCTCTTCCGCGTTTCCCTTGGCGACTAGCCTTACCGCGATTCTGTTTAAAATCCACAAGACCAGGACGATCAGTATCGTTTGAACGATCCTGTTATTTATTGGAAAATCAATAACAAATGGCCATTCCCACATGGAACACAAAATTTTCGTTTCGTCAAATCTAATCGGGTCACCACATAAAAAAAAGCTCCCCTAGGTTTTTTCGGTCTTTTTGTTGCCTATCCAAACGCCCAGGAGAATGGCCCCCATCCCAATGTAGTGACCAAATAGTAAGACTTCTCCATCAATTACCCCCCAAAAAACCGCAACAACAGGAATTAGATAAGTAACAGAGCTCGCAAATACGGGAGTGGCAATTTTCACCAGGCCGTTAAAGATGATCAATGCCGCCGCGGTACCCACTACCCCCAGCAGAGTAAGATAAGCCAATGCCTCCCAGGCATCGGTTTCATAGGTCAGCTTGAAGGAAAAAGAGGTGCCCACAAGCAAATAAATCAGCGCGATGGGAAGCATCATCAACAACGATATGGCGGTGATTTCCACGGGCTTCAACGCCACAAACCAATACTTGATGATGTTCACGTTGATGCCGTAGCAAAACGAGGCCAGCAGTACATAAAAGACGTACCCGTTGAGCTGGCCAAAGCCACCGCCTTGCCGGATGTTGATCAGGATAAAGACACCCAAAAAGGCTATTGCCAGACCCAAAGCGGTCCTTTTCGTAATTTTTGTTCCAAAAAAGAAAGCCCCCACTATGGCTACAAAAAGTGGGGTCAGCGCATTAAGTATGCCGGTAAGTGAACTGCTTAACTGTGTCTGGGCTTCAGCAAACAGAAATGCCGGAATAAAACTTCCCACAAGACCGACGACAAAGAGGTTTCTGATCTGTTTTTTGCTGAGGTGTTTAATTCTGCCCAGGGACAAGGGTAACAACACAAAGGCAGCGGACACGATTCGAAAGGCGCCCACCTCTCCCGCGGAAAAAACGAGAAGTCCCTTCTTTATCAGAATAAATGAACTCCCCCAGATGATTGCCAGTATAAAAAGTGAAATCCAACTTTTTAGGTGATGTTGAACTTGGGTTTGCCGGGCCATATTATACGAAATGGTAATCGGAGTAGGCTTCGGTTACCTGATCCAGAATTTCATTTACCTGACTATAATTTTCTGCCGTCACCATTTCGCTTCGGTAAGCCTTAAAACTGGGCATCCCACGAAAATAATTTGTATAATGCCGCCTCATCTCAAGGATACCCAATTTTTCCCCTTTCCACCTGACGGAAAAATCCAGATGGTTTCTGACGACGCTGATGCGCTCAAACAGATCCGGGGGACTGAGCATTTCCCCTGTGGCGAGGTAGTTTTTAATTTCGTTGAAGATCCAGGGATATCCGATGGCGGCCCTGCCCACCATAATCCCGTCTACGCCGTACCGGTCCTTATATTCCGCAGCTTTGGTGGGGGCATCTATGTCGCCGTTTCCAAAAACCGGAATATGGATCCGGGGATTGTTTTTTATCCGTCCGAGATAACTCCAGTCAGCCTCCCCCTTATACATTTGCTTTCGGGTGCGGGCATGTATACTTATGGCCTGAATCCCCACATCCTGAAGCCGTTCCACCACTTCCTCAATGCGGATGGTGTGTTCATCCCATCCAAGCCGCGTTTTCACCGTTACCGGGATTTTTACTGTCCGCACGATTTCATCAGTCATGGCCACCATCTTATCAATATCCAATAAGATTCCCGCCCCTGCGCCTTTACAGGCAACCTTATGGACAGGGCATCCATAGTTGATGTCCAGGATGTCCGGGCCCGCGGCTTCCGCAATTTCCGAGGCCTCCCGCATGGAACTGATCTCGTTTCCAAAGATCTGTATGCCAATGGGTCTTTCGTATTCAAAAACATCCAGTTTTTGAATACTTTTAGCCGCATCCCGGATGAGCCCTTCTGAGCTGATAAATTCCGTAAACATCAAATCGGCACCGTTTTCTTTGCAAACCGCCCTAAAGGGAGGGTCGCTTACATCTTCCATCGGCGCCAGCAACAGGGGAAATTCCCCCAGTTCTACATTTCCTATTTTAACCACTAGGTGTTTTTTTATAAGTTGTTAAACCATATCCTGGCGAAGCCTTACGTTGCCTACTGCTCTCCTGTTTCTGACCCACAGCCAAAGGTCTTCTCCGCTTCCTCCGGCACCGGCATATTTCTCCTGATTTGTCAAAGGTTTCTTGCGGACATGGCTATTTGATGTAAATTTACCCCAATTATGGAAATTTATAAAACCGACGGGAGAAATCCTGTTAATCATCATTGGCTTCTGTCTCTGGTATTACTCTCCCTGATCGTGTTCGGGGCACTGCTTGTTCTTCAGGGATTCGCACTTTTGTTGATCCCTGTTTTTTTTGACATTCCCGCCCAGGACCTGCTGCTTCTTGTCAGCGGAGAGCTTTCCCATCCCAATGCAAGGGTCGCTTTTTTGTTGATCCAAGGCCTTGGGGGCGGGATGGGCTTTCTGCTGGGCGGTTTTTTATTTATTAAACTGGTAGACAAGGCCTCGCTGGGGTGGGAACAACAATTCAAATCCGTAAAGTTCAAAAATCTGCTTTTGTTGGTTCCGCTGTTATTCGGGTTTATTATGGTCAATTCTTTTTTCATCTACTGGAACATGGAAGTGGAATTGCCGGACTTTATGGAGGGCTTCGAAAACTGGGCCATTATGAAGGAAGATGAAATCATGAGGATTACGTTATACCTGACAGATTTCGAAAATTTTGGGGAGTTTTTAGCGGGGATTTTGGTGATCGGAGTCATCGCGGGAATCGGTGAGGAATATCTGTTCAGGGGAATTATCCAGCCTAAGCTCCACGCATACACCGGAAACGCACACGCCGGAATTTGGTTGACGGCCATAATATTTTCCGCCATCCACCTTCAGTTTTACGGTTTTGTGCCCAGGATGATGCTTGGGGCATTGTTTGGGTACCTGTATTTGTATTCCGGAAGCCTTATTTTTCCCATCCTGGCGCATATTCTCAACAATGCTTTCACCGTCGTGGCGGTTTACCTGAATAAGCTGGGGATCATTGAATTCAATATCGATGAAGGAGGGGAGATGGAATGGTATTACTTTTT
>DATGOS010000402.1:0-3253 GCA_035305725.1 Cyclobacteriaceae bacterium | reverse complement strand
AACATTCCATCCCAAATGTTTCCATACATTACACCCTGGATGGTAGCTACCCCGACAGCATCAATTTCCTCCTGTATCGCGAACCTGTGCCGATCGACAGCAATACGGTCGTCAGGGCCAGGGCGTTTGCCGAAGGTTGGCATGGTAGTGAGGAATCTACGGCGGAATTTATTAAGGCCGACATCCGGCCGGCAACATTCTTTTTAAAATTCCCCCCGGAGGACAGGTACAGGGGAGACCTCGTGCGCAGCCTCTTTGA
This sequence comes from Cyclobacteriaceae bacterium, assembly GCA_035305725.1. Lineage (GTDB taxonomy): Bacteria > Bacteroidota > Bacteroidia > Cytophagales > Cyclobacteriaceae > DATGMS01. Next base: position 2,994 of record DATGOS010000402.1, on the reverse strand, counting down.
CGGCGAAAAGGGCGTAACGAATTCCTGGTCCCAAAGCTGGCTGGGATTCATGAATTTTCCTTTGAAGGTGGAGATGGAATTTTCCACACCGGAAGATATCAATAGCCTGGCGATGAGCATTTGGTATAACGAAGGCATGCTTTTTTTTCCTCCGGCAGAAGTGGAGATATGGATCACAATAGAAGATGGTTCCTGGATGCGTGCCCATCACTCGAGACCGCAACAACCCAAAAAAGGAGATCCGGCAGGACTCAATCTGATCCCAATCCAGTTTAAGGCGGAAGCTGTGGAAAAAATGAGGCTAATTGCCAAACCGCTGTCCGCACTCCCGGGCTGGCATGGGGCAAAGGGAGAAAAGGCCTGGATCATCGTGGACGAGTTGGTGATTAATTAAAAAACGCAAAAACGCAAAGAAAAATCAGATTCTGGACCTTGCCGGGAAAATCCGCGCAAAGTAACCGTAGGTAAAGAACTTGGAAAAGGGCCATTATGTGATCAAATGGCCGAAACCCTTGGCGCCTTGGCGGCTTGGCGAGAAAAAAGTCTCACGCAAAGACGCCGAAACGCAAAGAACAACAGAATCTGACGCAGCCTCTGAAAGCACAGATCAAAAAATCTTTCATCTCAAATAAACATAATTATCCCAATATTTATTATAGTTTTACCATTCCGTACTTTTATGGGAAAATAATTATAAATATTTGATATGAATAATTTATCCTTTTGATTATATTGGATACTTGTACATTTAATGAAATTAGATACTTTTCTTAATTTATCTCATATCAATTGTATTGTTATGGAGTTTGGTAATATATCCTGCCACCATGGAATTTGAAATTATAAATTTTGAAGCTGCAGACGGATTCACCTGTAACTTGCACCACCTCACCGGAACTTCCCCTACCAACGGCCCGGTGCTCCTGGTTCACGGTGCAGGCGTGAGGTCAAATATTTTTAATCCTCCCACCGAAAAAAATCTGATACAGGCGCTCTCCGCGGAAGGGTATGACGTATGGCTGGAAAACTGGCGGGGCAGTATTGACCTGCCTCCAAACCAATGGGACCTTGACAAAGTAGCCATGTACGACCATCCCGCGGCGGTAAAGAAAGTCGTGGAACTTACGGGCCATCAAGAAATCAAAGCCATTATCCATTGCCAGGGAAGTACCAGTTTTATGATTGCCGCTGCGCTCGGCCTGGTCCCCGAAGTCAAGCTGATTATTAGCAATGCAGTATCGCTGCATCCTGTAGTACCCCAATATTCACTTTTTAAGCTTTGGGCTTATATCCCATTGGTACAGCGTTTTTATACCTATCTCAACCCGCAGTGGGGATTGCATGCTCCGGATTTGAAATCAAAACTGCTGCGGCTGGTCGTCCAGGCCACCCATCATGAGAAAGATACGCTTGTGGGAAAATTTGTGAGCTTTGTTTATGGTGCCGGATTTCCCGCCCTTTGGCGCCTGGAAAATCTTGATGAGAAAACCATGGATTGGATCCAGCATGAATTCGCCAATGTGCCGCTTTCCTTTTTCCAGCACATCCGAAGATGCATCAACAGGGGCGAACTGATTCCCAACCGGGACATGGGGATGGAAAGCTATGTCAATGACTTGAAGACAGATGCCCGGATCGTGTTGTTTGCCGGTGCCAGAAACCAATGCTTTTTGCCGGAAAGCCAACAAAACACTTTTGATTATTTGGAGAAAATCAAGCCGGGACGGCATGGCCTGTTTATCATGGATGATTACAGCCATTTGGACATTTTCCTCGGAAAAAACGCCCACAGGGATATATTCCCGCTGATGATCAATGAACTAAACAAAACCTAATCCAGAAAAAAGATGCCTCCTAAAAGAATTAAAAGGTACGCTGGCAGACACGCCCTGGTGGACAATATTCCCTATGTGATGCCCATCTCGGCCAAAAATTCCCCTGCCCTGATGGCCGGTTTCTCCTGTGACTGGGAAAAAGCCAATGCCCTGCTTCCCGGAAATGAAGTCCATGCCCTTCGCCTTCCCAATGGAAGGGCGGCCCTGTTGATCACCGTCATCAATTATCTGGAGACCAGTATAGGAAAATACATAGAATACAGTATTGCCATTGCGTGCACCCATGGCCCTAAGCCCGCCCCAAAAATTTTAAACGTACTGTTTATGAAATCTTATGGAACAGGGCAATATATATTAGACCTTCCGGTGAGCTCGGAAATTTCCGTAAAGGGCGGCAAAGGAATATGGGGAATGCCAAAACACCAGGCCAACCTGGACTTTATTGTCACCGACACCACCGTTAGCAGCCAGTATGAAAAGGACGGACAATTTGCTTTCCGCATAGAGATGGATAAACCCAAGAGTTCGATGTTCGGAATCAAAGTGGGCACGACGAATTATTGTCAGTTTCGGAATATGCTGATGGCTTCCTACATTTACTTTCAGACCAAGGCGGGCGTAAACCTTTTTGGGAAGGCAAAAGCCCGGCTTTTCATCGGAGACCATCCCAAGGTCTCGTATTTAAGAGCCATTGACATTAATCCCGATCCTTTTTTTACCATTTATATGCCCCAGGCGAACGGCATACTGGATGATCATTTTGACTGCTGGTTTATGACCTATGACGAACCTCCCCATACCATGCCGGAGGGTCTTGAAAGCATTTACGACCTCGGCAAAGGGGAAGACTGGCTGCCCCCACCCTCCATTAGGGATTATGAAAAATACAAGGTGTAATTCGCTATCTAAAAAAAGCTACCATGAATCCTACTAAAAAAACGCTCATCGACATCAACAATGCCTACATTTTTTTCTGTGCCTCCCTTTACCTGGGCCTGTTTTGGTCGCTGCATTTTTTTTGGTTCCCCCATTATCCGAGCTATCTCAACCTTATGCCTGCTTTTGTACTGGACGTTATTGGTGCGGAAGTTACTCCGCTGTCCTCGCATCTGTTTGCCATTGTGGGAATGTTTATGGCCTTGTTTGGGGGGCTGATGCT